>JAISTL010000176.1 GCA_031272615.1 Methylobacteriaceae bacterium
ATCCAGTGAAATCTCCATATTTTGTTTTTCTGGATTGCTTCGTTCCTCGCAATGACGGCGGCACCGGCGGTGCGAAACGTCGACCGATGGGGCTGCGGTTTCGTCCACCTTGTCCACCACCGTCCACCGTGTCCACCATCGTCCACCAAAACGCCGCCTCATTGCGACACCGGATAACTCAACAATCCGGTTTACCGCAAACCCCGCTTGGGATAAACACTAGCGGAAGCCGCCGCGGGACAACACCAACACAATGAAATTCAACGCGTCGAACCTCATCAAAACCGGTGTCACGGAGTTTCTTCATGCCGTCAGAGCCGCGTTGTTCCGGCAATACGCGGGGTTTTCCGGCCGTGTGCGCCGCAGGGACTTCTGGTATTTCATCGTTTTTCTGTACCTGTTGATCCAGGCCGTCGAGCTGCCGGCGTGGTGGTATGAAATCCCCCCCGAAATTGAACGCTACGCGCTGCTGGCCGTGGCGCTGCCCTGCGCCCTGCCGCTGATTTCCGTCACCGTGCGGCGCCTGCATGACACCGATTGCCGCGCCTGGTGGCTGCTGTGCTTTCCCATTCCCATCCTCGGCTCGTGGATTCCGTTTCCGGCAGGGCTGGCCGGGCGAATCGCCGCCATCTTTTGCGGCATGGTGTTCGTTTTGTCGGCGCTGGGCGTGGTGGTGGTCGTCTATTATCTCACCCATGCCGGCGACCACGGCCCCAACCGTTTCGGTCCGCCGCCGCCCAGGCAGCCCCGCCATCCCCAGCCCGTGGACACGGTAGACGTGGTGGACACGACAAACAATTTGGACAAGGTCGAGACCGTGGATGCAGCAGGCAAAACGGATTAATCCGTCCACCCCCGTCCACCCCCGTCCATCCGGTCCACCGGACTCCGCGCCGCCATTATTTCCTTGCGTATTGAACGAAAGAAGCATTATTAGAGCCTCGAAAGAGGTGAGAGAATGACGCAAACGGAAATGACCCCACAACTCCCCGCCGCCGACGGCATGCCCTTTGAAAAGGCTTTGGCCGAGCTGGAAGAGATCGTCAAGCGGCTGGAACAAGGCAGCGTGCCGCTGGAGGAGTCCATTGTGCTCTATGAGCGCGGCGAACTCCTGCGCAAACAGTGCGCGGCGCTGCTGAAGCAGGCCGAGGCGCGAATCGAGAAGATTTCCCTGTCTCCCGGCGGCGCGGTCACCGGCACGCAACCCCTGGATGTCGAAGCCTGACGAAAGCGCCCCGCGCCATGGTGCCCATCGAAACCCCCTATCTTGACCGCATCCGCACTCCCGACGATTTGCGCACCTTGAAGGAGAGCGAACTTCGCGCCGTCGCCGACGAGCTCCGGGCCGAAACCATCAACGCGGTGTCGGTGACCGGCGGGCATCTCGGCCCCGGGCTCGGCGTAGTGGAACTCACGGTGGCGCTGCATTATGTGTTCAACACGCCGGAAGACCGCCTGATCTGGGATGTCGGGCATCAGGCCTATCCGCACAAGATTCTCACCGGCCGGCGGGACCGCATCCGCACCCTGCGGCGTGACGGCGGCCTTTCGGGCTTCACCAAACGCTCGGAAAGCGAGTATGACCCCTTCGGCGCCGGGCATTCCTCCACCTCGATTTCCGCCGGGCTCGGCATGGCCGTGGCCCGCGATATGGACGGCAAACAACACAATGTGGTGTGCGTCATCGGCGACGGCTCCATGTCCGCCGGCATGGCCTACGAGGCGATGAACAACGCCGGCGCCATGGATTCGCGGCTGATTGTCATCCTCAATGACAACGACATGTCCATTGCCCGGCCGGTGGGGGCAATGTCGGCGCATCTGGCGCGGCTGGTGTCCGGCGACGCGTTCCAGTCGTTCCGTGCCGGGGTCAAGAGCGTCGTCTCGCAGCTGCCGCGGGTGTTCTATGACCAGGCGAAGGCCATGGAGGAGCTGGCGCGCAACGTGCTGGTGGGCGGCAACCTGTTTCAGGATTTCGGCTTCTCCTACATCGGCCCCATTGACGGCCACAATTTCGAGCATCTCGTGCCGGTGCTGCGCAACGTGCGCGACGCCCGCATCGGGCCGATTCTGGTGCATGTCGTCACCCAGAAGGGCAAGGGTTACGCGCCGGCGGAACTGGCGGATGACCGGCTGCACGGTGTCAGCGCCTTCAACGTCGTCACCGGCGCCCAGGATACCGGCGCCTCCAATCTGCCCGAATACAACCGCGTGTTCGGCGAATGCCTGGTGCGCGAGGGCCGCAGGGACCCGCGCATCGTCGCCGTTACCGCCGCCATGCCGGCGGGCACCGGAGTCAACCTGTTCCAGAAGGAATTCCCTGACCGCACCTTCGATGTCGGCATCGCCGAGCAGCATGCCGTCACTTTTTCCGCCGGGCTGGCGGCGGAGGGCTTCAAACCGTTCTGCGCCATCTATTCCACCTTTCTGCAGCGCGCCTATGACCAGGTGATGCACGATGTGGTGCTGCAGCGCCTGCCGGTGCGTTTCGCCGTTGACCGCGCCGGGCTGGTCGGCGCCGACGGGCCAACCCACTCCGGCTCCTTCGATATCGCCTATCTCGGCTGCCTGCCCGGCATGGTGCTGATGGCGCCGGCCGACGAGGCGGAGCTCGCCCGCATGGTCGCCACCGCCGCCGCCTTCGACGAAGGGCCCATCGCCTTCCGCTATCCGCGCGGCCAGGGCATCGGCGCGGAAATCCCGGAGGAGCCGGAACCCGTCGCCATCGGCCGCGGCCGCGTCGTGCGCCAGGGCAGCCGCGTCGCCGTGCTCAGCCTCGGCACCCGCCTTGCCGAAGCGCTGAAAGCCGCCGACCAACTGGCGGCCCACGGCATTTCCGCCACCGTCGCCGACGCCCGCTTCGCCAAGCCGCTGGATACCGCCCTCGTCGACAGCCTCGCGAACAGCCACGATGTGCTGATCACCGTCGAGGAAGGCTCCGTCGGCGGTTTCGGCAGCTTCGTGCTCCACCACCTGGCGCAAGGCGGCTTTCCCGGGCACGGCCTCAAGGTCCGCTGCCTCACCCTGCCCGATGTCTTTCTGCCCCACGGCAACGCCGACCGCCTTTACGCCGCCGCCGGGCTCGACAGCGCCGGAATCGTCCGCGCCGCCCTCGACGCGCTGCACCTCAGCCCGCTGGCCGAACCCGCCCTGCGCGACACCGTGTGACCACGTTGCTGCGTCACCTGCGAGAAACGAACCAATCCGGATGTGGTGGACTTGGTGGACTTGGTGGACATGGTGGACGATGCGAGGCTTGCAATTTTGGTTGAAATCAAGCATTCACCGCTGAAAACTGTCCACCCTCGTCCACCAGATCCACCAGATCCACCAGATCCACCAATTTGCTCGAACGCTTGTCACACACTCCGCAACAAACCCCGTAAGGGGTGACCCTCTTGGTAACCGCGGGTTTCAACCCGCGGCC
>JAISTL010000034.1 GCA_031272615.1 Methylobacteriaceae bacterium
GCATGGGGCTTTGAGGGAAGGCGGAAGGCCGGGATGGCGGACGCCGCGTCATTGCGAGGAACGAAGCAATCCAGAAGAGATCCGGTGGACTTGGTGGACGAGGGTGGACGAGGGTGGACGAGGGTGGACTTGGTGGACAGCTGGATTGCTTCGCTTCGCTCGCAATGACGGCGGAACCGGCGGTACGACACCTCAACCATCGAGGCACGCGGCGGCACTGGATTGCTTCGCTCGCGCTCGTGGGTGACGGCGGAACCGGCGGGGCGACACAGCAACCGCGCTTACGCGCGCGGCGGACGGGGGCGTCCGCCATCCCGGCGGAACCGGCGGCGGGGTGTTCGGCGTTTTTTTTATTCACAACGCCGATTCAACCTTACATTCCGTTGCCGCACGATTTATAACGTCCGTCGTTTCCTTGACCCTCCGGATGCCCCGCACCATGCTTCTCCGGCTCGCCATTCACAACATTGTCCTGATCGACAGGCTGGAACTGGAATTTGACTCCGGGCTCTCGGTTCTCACCGGTGAAACCGGCGCGGGCAAATCGATTCTGCTGGACGCCTTTGCCCTGGCGCTCGGCGCCCGGGGGGACCTGTCGCTGGTGCGCCACGGCGAGGCGCAGGGCCAGGTATCGGCGACCTTCGCGGTGGCCCCCACCCATCCGGCATGGGCGACGGCGCTGGACGCCGGTGTTTCCTTTGACAATGAGATGATTCTGCGCCGGGTGCAGGCCGCCGACGGGCGCTCCCGGGCCTATGTCAACGATGTGCCGGTGAGCGTGCAGACATTGCGGGAGATCGGCGGCGCGCTGGTGGAAATCCACGGCCAGCACGCTGACCGCGCCCTGATGGACGCCGCCGTTCACCGCATGATCCTCGATGCCTTCGGCGACCTGCAGGCGCCGGTTGCGGCGGTGCGCGACGCTTCCCGGGCACTGAAGGAGATTGCCGCCGACTACACGGCGCAAAAGGAGCGGGTTGAACGCATCCTCAAGGAGGCGGATTATCTGCGCCACGCCGCCGAAGAACTGCGGCAGCTCAATGCCGAACCGGGCGAGGAGGAGGCGTTGACGGCGCGGCGTCAGCTGATGATGCACGCCGAAAAGCTGGCGGCGGACCTCAACGAGGCGGCGGAAGCGCTGGGCGGCCCGGCGTCGGTGGTGCCGCTGCTCGCACTGACGCTGCGCAAGCTGGAACGGCGGCGGGAGACGGCGCCGGAGATTCTCGACCCGTGCATCGAGGCGCTGGATACGGCTGTTCAATCTCTCAACGACGCGCATGACACCGTTGAGGCGGCGCTCGGCGCCATGGAATTCGACGCCTTCGAGCTGGAGCGCACCGAGGAACGGCTGTTCGCGCTGAGAGCGGCGGCGCGCAAATACAACACCACCGTTGACGAGCTGGACACGGTGCGCCAACAGTTTGAAGCCGATGTCCGGGCCGTTGAAAACGGCGAGGAACAGCTGGCGGCATTGGGGCGCAAGCGCGACGAGGCGGACGCCGCGTATGTGGCGCGGGCGGCGGCGCTGAGTGTCGGCCGGCATGGCGCGGTGGCGCAGCTCACCGACCAGGTCAATTCGGAACTGCCGCCGCTCAAGCTGGAAAACGCCCGCTTCCAGGTGGACATGACATCGGACGAAACGGCGCGGGACGCCGGCGGGTTCGAGCGCGTCGAATTCTGGGCGCAGACCAACCCCGGCACCCGCGCCGGGCCGCTGATGAAGGTGGCGTCGGGGGGGGAACTCTCCCGCTTCATGCTGGCGCTCAAGGTGGTGCTGGCGGACAAGGGCTCCGCCCCCACCCTCGTTTTCGATGAAATCGACGCCGGAGTCGGCGGGGCCGTCGCCAACGCCATCGGCGCGCGGCTGCGGCGGCTGTCCGACAAGGTGCAGGTGATTTGCGTCACCCACGCGCCGCAGGTCGCCGCCCTGGCCGACCACCATTTCCTCATCAGCAAGCGGCCGGTGGCCGATGCCGGGCGCATGGAAACGCTGGTGCACCTGCTGGACGGCGCCGGGCGGCGGGATGAAATCGCCCGGATGCTGGCGGGCGCCCATATCACCGAGGAGGCGCGCGCCGCCGCCTCACGGCTGATGGAGGGACGCCCGGATTGACGTCCGTTCCTTCGTTCACACTCTGAAAGGTCTTGAACAATGCCCCGCCCTACCCTGCGTGACACCCCGGTCGACGACCTGCTGCCCATGGAGGCGGCGATGGAGCACGCCGCGCTGGAACAGGAAATCGCCGACCATGACCGCCGTTATTACCAGGAGGACGCGCCCGCCATTTCCGACGGCGAATACGACGCGCTGCGCCGGCGTTACGAAGCCCTGGAGGCGCGGTTTCCCGGGATTGCCGGTGAGAACAGCCTGTCGCGCCGCGTCGGCGCCAAGCCTTTGGAGAAATTCGTCAAAGTGCGCCATTCGGTGCCGATGCTGTCGCTCGCCAACGCGTTTTCCGACGGCGAGGTGCGGGAGTTCGTCGAACGGGTTTACCGCTTTCTGCAGCGGGATGTGTCGGCGCCGGTGGTGTTCACCGCCGAGCCGAAAATCGACGGCCTCTCCCTCAATATCCGCTATGAGAACGGCATTCTGACGCGGGCCTCCACCCGCGGCGACGGCGCCGAGGGCGAGGATGTCACCGCCAACGCCCGCACCATCGGCGATATCCCGCAGCGGCTTACGGGCGCGGGAGTTCCCGCGGTGTGCGAAATCCGCGGCGAGGTGTATCTGCGCCACGATGATTTCGCCGCTCTCAATCAACGCTACGAGCAGGAAGGCCGCCAGACTTTCGCCAACCCGCGCAACGCAGCCGCCGGGTCGCTGCGCCAGCTCGACGCCCGCGTCACGGCGGAACGACCGCTGCGGTATTTCGCCTATACCTGGGGTGAAATGACGGACCTGCCGGAGCGCACGCAATATGACATGATCCGCCGCTTCGCGGACTGGGGGCTGTCGGTCAACCCGCTGACCCAGCGCTGCCCCGCCGCCGCCGACATGCTGGCGCACTACCGCCGTATCCAGGAGCTGCGCCCGACGCTGGACTACGACATCGACGGCGTCGTCTACAAGGTGGACGACCTCACGCTGCAACAGCGGTTGGGCTTCATTTCCCGCTCTCCGCGCTGGGCGCTGGCCCACAAGTTCCCCGCCGAACGGGCGACGACCATCCTGGAGGGCATCGATATCAGCGTCGGCCGCACCGGCACGCTCAACCCCATCGCCCGCCTCAAGCCGGTGACGGTGGGGGGCGTGGTAGTCTCCAACGCCACGCTGCACAACGAAGCCTATATCAGCGGCTTTGACGGCGACGGCGGGACGATCCGCAACGGCGTCGATATCCGTGTCGGCGATACGGTGGAGATTTACCGCGCCGGCGACGTCATCCCCAAGGTGGTGGACGTGGTGCTGGACAAACGCCCGGGGGACTCCGCGCCCTTCGTGTTCCCTGAGGTGTGCCCGGCCTGCGGCAGCCGCGCCGTGCGCCGGTTCAACCCCCGCACCGGCAAGGAAGACGCCGCCCGGCGCTGCACCGGCGGGCTGGTGTGCCCGGCGCAAATCTGCGAACGCCTGAAGCACTTCGTTTCCAAGCAGGCCTTCAACATCGACGGCCTCGGCGACCAGCGCATCGAGGAGCTGTTCCGCGACAAAATCATCACCGAACCCGCCGATATCTTCACCCTGGAGGACCGCAACGGCACGGCGGAGCTGGCGCTGGAACAGCGCGAGGGCTGGGGCATCCAGAGCGTGCAGAATCTCTTTGCCGCCATACGTGAGCGGCGCACCATCACGCTGAACCGGTTTCTGTTCGCCCTGGGGATTCCGCAGGTGGGCGAATCGACCGCCAAACTGCTGGCCCGCCACTACGGCACCTTCGAGCATCTCACCGAGGCCATCCGCGCCGCCGCCGACCCCGCCGGCGACGCCTATGCCGAGCTGATGGCCATCGACGGGCTTGGCCCGTCGGTCATCCAGGAACTCATCGATTTTTTCAGCGAAGAGCACAACGTGCGCGGCGTTGACGCGCTGCTGCGGCAGCTGACGCTGGAACCGGTGGAGCAGCAGACGGTGCACTCGCCGGTGGCCGGGAAAACCGTGGTGTTCACCGGAACCCTGGAACGGCTCACCCGCGACGAAGCGAAGGCGACGGCCGAGCGCCTCGGCGCCAAGGTGGCCGGCTCCGTCTCGAAAAAGACGGACCTGGTGGTCGCCGGGCCGGGCGCCGGGTCCAAGCTTGCAAAGGCGCGGGAACTCGGCATCGAGGTGATTGACGAAGACGCCTGGTTTGCGCTTGTCGGCGGGTAAAGGCAAGCCGCGGAGGCGTCCCGGGCGGATTGCCGGGGCGGACGACGGACTGCCGATTGACGGGGCGGTGGACGCCTGCGGGCCGTTCATCATCGTTTCATGCCGCATAACCTATGCATAACAGGGAATTCATGACATTTGCTGTTGAAGCAAGGCGGAGGTTGTCCTATAGTGATGGTTACCATGAAAAACATATAAAACAACAATATCAACGTGTTACGGCGTTTTCAGTAGAGCGTCACCCTGGTTTGAGCGTTGGAACCGCTTCCGGTGACGCGTGCTGCGCCTTCCGGATTGTTGAGTTTCAACAATAAAGAGATAGGGGGTTTCCATGGTCAAGCCGGAAAAATGGTGGTGGGGTGTACTTCCCCTGCTTCTCCTGACAATTATTGCGTTCCAGTATAGAGAATCGACAATTTCGAGCGACATCGCCCAGCGCGTCGACGGTGAGGCGAAGGCCCTGGGCTTGACGGCCACCGTCAGCGGGCGGGATGTCACGCTGGCGGGCACCAAATTCGACGCGGACAAGGTCAAGGCCGCCGTCGCCAAAATCCAGGGCATTTACGGGGTCCGCAAGGTGAACGATATCACCCGGGAACCGCCCGTCGCATCGCCCTATGTCTGGCAGGCGAGCCGTCGCGACGGCACGGTGCAGCTGACCGGAAACCTCACCGATCCCTCCCATCAGGACGCGCTGCTTGACACCGCCAAACAGACGTTCGCCGGGGAGGAAATCAAGAATGAATTCACCTTTGCCGGCGGCGCGCCGAACGGTTTCAAGGAAGCGACAACCGCCGTCCTGTCCGTTCTGCCGTTGATGAAGGAAGGCGAATTTTCCCTTTCCGACACCGCCCTGTCGGTGGCCGGCATCGTCAAGAATGACGCCGTCAAACAGCAGGTGGAAGCGGCGCTGAAAAACCTGCCCGCCGGGTTCACGCTGGACAAGACGGATATTTCCGTGCTGCCGCCGTTCCAATTTGCCGTGAGCGGCAAAGCCGGCCAAATCAGTGAAACGGGGGCTGACCCGTCCATCGGCAACACTCCCGACGAGTTTGCCGCGGCCAGGGAAACGCTGCTCAAGGCCGCCGCCCTGATGCACGAGGCGGATGTTTCGGTGAGCGGGCAGACCGTCGACATTACCGGAAAGGTGAAGCATGACGACGCCAAGGCCGCGGTTTTGACCGAGCTGAAGAACCTTCCCGCCGGCTTCAAGACCGGCGCCGTGAACATCGACACCCTGCCGCCGTTCAAATACTCCATCGCCAAAAAGGCCGGCGCCGTCAGCGAGAGCGGCGACGGACCGGAAGCGGGCAACACCCCCGACGGGTTTGCCGATGTCAAACCGTTGCTGCTGAAGGCGCTGGAGCCGATGCATGAGGCGGCTCTGGCAATCAACGGCCAAACCGTCACGTTGACCGGAACGGTCATCAACGACGCGGTGAAGCAACAGGTGCTGGCCGGGTTGAAAGACCTGCCCGCCGGGTTCAAAACCGGCGACGTGAAGGTGTCGACGCTGCCGCCGTTCAAATATTCCATCGTCAAAAAGGGCGGCGCGGTCAGCGAGAGCGGCGACGGACCGGACGCCGGCAACACCCCCGACGGGTTTGCCGATGTCAAACCGCTGCTGCTGAAGGCGCTGGAGCCGATGCATGAGGCGGCGCTGGCAATCAACGGCCAAACCGTCGCGTTGACCGGAACGGTCATCAACGACGCGGTGAAGCAACAGGTGCTGGCCGGGTTGAAAGACCTGCCCGCCGGATTCAAAACCGGCGACATGAAGGTTTCGACGCTGCCGCCGTGCAAATATTCCATCGTCAAAAAGGGCGGCGCGGTCAGCGAGAGCGGCGACGGACCGGAAGCGGGCAACACCCCCGACGGGTTTGCCGATGTCAAGCCGCTGCTGCTGAAGGTGGTGGGGCTGATGCACGAGGCCAGGCTGGCAGTGACCGGGCAGGCCATTGCCCTTTCCGGAACGGTGAACAACGACGCCGTGAAGGAAGAGGTGCTGGCCGGGTTGAAAAACCTGCCCGCCGGGTTCAAAACCGGTGATGTGAAAATCGACGCCCTGCCGCCGTTCAAATACTCGGTCAGCAAAAAAGGCGAGGCGATCAGGCAGGCCGGCGGAAACGCCGACGACGCCAACGCGCCTGAAGGGTTCGCCGATATCAAGGCGGCGCTTCTCAAGGCCGTGGGCCTGATGAGCGACGCGGACCTGACGATGACCGACAAGGCCGTCACCCTCACCGGGACCGTGAAGAACGCCGCGGTGATGTAGGAGCTGGTGCCGGCGCTGCAGGCTGTTCCCGCCGGCGTGGCGGTCAACGCCAGGCAAATCACCGTGCTGCCGCCGTTCACCTGGGAAGCGGCCAAGACGGAGGGTGTTGTGGCGCAAAAGGGCGGCAACACCCAGGCGGCGAATGTTCCCGATGACTTCAAAGCGGCCAAGGCGGCGCTGCTGTCCGCCGTCGGCCTGCTGGAAAAGGGCGGGGTCAGCCTGACGGGCACCAACGTTTCGATTTCCGGCACGGTCAAGACCGATGAGGTCAAGGAGAAGGTGCTGGCGGCACTGAAAACCCTGCCCGCCGGTTACACGCTGGCCAAGACGGAGCTCGAGGCTCCTCCGCCGCCGAAACCGTTCTCGTTCAACGTCGAACGGGCCGACGGCACGTTGACGCTTTCCGGCGGCGTTCCCGACGACAAGGCGAAAACGTCAATCCTGCAGACGATCAAGTTGTTCTTCTCCCGTGACAAGGTGGTGGACAATCTTGAAACCATCGAAGGCGCCCCAAGCAATTTCCTGGCCGGAACGGAAGCCGGATTGAAGGCCCTGTCACGTATGGGCAGCGGCTCTTTCAGCCTCGACGGCGCCGGAAAGGAGCTCAAACTCCAGGGCTCGGCGTTCTATGAAGGCGCCGCGGCCGGAATCCGTGAAAGCCTGGGTAAACTGTCGTCCCAGGGGCTTTCCTTCGATCTCGCGGTCAACGCCGCGGCGCCGGGAACGTCCCTCGACCGCTCAACCTGCCAGAAGGACATCAACGACCTGATGTCGGCGGAGAAAATCCACTTTGAAACCGGGAAGGCGATCATCACCGATTATTCGGCCGGGTTGCTGGATCAGCTGGTGTACACCCTGTTGCGCTGCCCGGAGTCCCGAGTGTCCATTGTCGGACACACGGATTCGGTGGGTGACCCGGCGGCCAATCAGGAATTGTCTGAAAAGCGGGCCGAAGCGGTGAAGAACTACCTGGTCGGCGCGAGTATCGCCGATTCCCGCCTCGAAACCTCCGGAAAGGGAGCCTCCGAACCCGTTGCCGACAACGGCACCGATGAGGGACGCGCGCTGAACCGGCGGATAGAGTTCATTCTTCAATAGGGACAACGTGACATGACCTATGTATTTTCACAAATCTGGGGCTGGCTGCTCGTCGCGCTGGTTCTCGGCGCCGGCTTCGGCGCGTGGAGTTGTTCCTGTTCGGATCCTGACAAGGAACGTTTCCCGAAACACTCCCTGCCGTTGATCGGACTGTTGCTGTTGCTGGCGCTGGGCATCCTGCTGGCGGCGACCTGCGTCATCGCCGATGCCGTTGGGTTGTGGGTCGAAATCGCCACCTTCCTGCTCTTCGCCTACATCATCGGCTGCTTCCTCGGCTGGCTCATCCGCTGCTCCGTGTGCGGCGGCGGCTGTCCGTTCTGCAAAACCGAAACGGAAAAAAAAACGGCGACATCGGGCGGACCAACCGCCGGAAGCGCCGTCCCCCAAAAGAGCGCCGGGGCCGGCGTAGGGGCTCAGGCGCTCGTTGACACGTCCCAGACAAGCCGTTCAGCCGGCGGCGGCAAACCCGCCGCCGCTGAACCGGCGGCAAAATCGTCTGTTGCCGGTTCAGCCGCGGTACAAGCCGGGGCGGAGGTGTCGGGCGCAAAATCCGGCTCCGCCGCGGTCTCCGGAAGCGATACAGCTGACGGGGCTGCAAAGGCATCCGGCGGGGAAGCAAAATCCGCCGCTGATGTGAGCGCCGCGGCAAAATCCGCTGCGGCCGATGCGGCCGGAACGAAAGCCGGAGCGGAGGCGGCGGGCGCGAAATCCGGCTCCACCGCGGTTTCCGGAAGCGATACAGCCGACGGGGCTGCAAAGGCATCCGGCACGGCGGCAAAATCCGCCGCTGCTGCCGATACGGCCGGGGCGAAAGCCGGGGCGGAGGCCTCGGGGGCAAAATCCGACTCCGCCGCGGTCTCCGGAAGTGACGCAGCTGACGGAGCCGCAAAGGCATCCGGCGGGGCGGCAAAATCCGCCGCTGATGAGAGCGCCGCGGCAAAATCCGCCGCTGCTGCCGATACGGCCGGGGCAAAAGCCGGGGCGGAGGCCTCGGGGGCAAAATCCGACTCCGCCGCGGTTGCCGTAAGCGACACAACTGACGGAGCCGCAAAGGCATCCGGCGCTACGGCAAAATCCGCCGCTGATGTGAGCGCCGCGGCAAAATCCGCCGCTGCGGCCGATGCTGCCGGGGCAAAAGCCGGAGCGGAGGCCTCGGGGGCAAAATCCGACTCCGCCGCGGTCTCCGGAAGTGACGCAGCTGACGTGGCTGCAAAGGCATCCGGCGGGGCGGCGGCTTCGGGCAGCCAAAACGAACCGGGCGCTGGAAGGTCGGCAAGCGTCGCAGCAAAAACCGCTGCGGCCGATGCCGCCGGAACGAAAGCCGGAGGGGAGGCGTCGGGCGCAAAATCCGGCTCCGCCGCGGTCTCCGGAACTGACGCAGCTGACGGAGCCGCAAAGGCATCTGGTGCTGCGGCAAAATCCGCCGCTGATGTGAGCACCGCGGCAAAATCCGCCGCTGCGGCCGATGCTGCCGGGACAAAAGCCGGGGCAGAGGCGTCGGGCGCAAAACCCGGCTCCCCCGCGGTTGCCGGAAGCGACACAGCCGACGTAGCCGCAAAGGCATCCGGCACACCGGCGGCTTCGGGCGGCCAGTCTGAACAAAGCGCCGGAGGATCGGCAAGCGTCGCGGCAAAATCCGCCGCTGCGGCCGATACGGCGGGGGCACAATCCAGCTCCGCCGCGGTCTCCGCGTCAGCTGGCTCCACCGGTTCTTCTTCCGCATCGGCTCCGGCTTCGTCCGGTGACGCCGGAAGCGGAGCGGGCAGTGCGACAGCATTGTCTGCCGCGGCCGAAGCCGGAGAAGCCTCCAGTGCCGCCGCCGGGTCTGCTGCCGCCGGGGCGGCGGTTTCCGCTCCGGTGGGCGAAAACGCCGCAGTCCAGAAGTTTGCCGACCTGCCGGCGACGCCGGATGCATCGGAAGAGGTGCGTAAACCGCCGGTGGACCTGGCGAGCCTGCCCGGCGAACGCCCCGCGGCCATCGAGCATCCGGTCGAGGCCAAACCCGACGACCTCAAGCTCATCCGCGGCGTCGGTTTCGTCAATGAGGCGAAACTGCATGAACTGGGCATCTGGACATTCCGGCAGATTGCCGAGTGGACGCCGGAAAACGCCGAATGGATGGGCCATTATTTCGCTTTCCCGGGAAGAATAACCCGGGAGGATTGGGTCGGTCAGGCGGCCGTTCTGGCCGAAGGCAAGACTCCCGGGTAACGGCGTGTTGATGAATTGGGCCGGAGCGGTGCTGCAAACGCGCCGCTCCGGCCTTTTTGTTTGTGCATCGCGATTGCGCGAAAAAAGTGATTTGTTAACGTTTGATGCTTACGTTTCTTTAATGCAAATGGCGCACAAAGGCAGAGTGTACGTCCGTCAGTTGTTTTGAGTTGAGAGTTCTTCGGCGCGTTGAAAACACCTTGCCGCACATTCGTTTCCGCCAATCACAGCTTCGGAGTGAATTCGGGGGCGGCGGCGTTCGGCCTTCGCGGGCCGGCGCGACGGCAGCGCGCCCATGCGCTGGTTCACGGCGTCCCTGCCGCCGCCACCGATAAGCCGCCGCATGTTCCGGTGCTGTTGAAGGAGGCGCTACAGGCGCTTCAGGTCGGGCGCGGCGAGGTGTTCGTCGACGCCACCTTCGGCGCCGGCGGCTATTCCCGCGCGCTCCTTGAAGCCGATGACACGGTTCGTGTTCTTGCCGTTGACCGGGACCCGGATGCCGTTGCCGCCGGAGCGGCGCTGGAGCGGCGCTTTCCGGGGCGGCTGCGGCTGGTCACCGGGCGCTTCGGCGATGTCGCCGCCATTGTGCGCGAGGCATTTGCGTTGGAAAACAACGGCTACGTCGACGGCGTGGTGCTGGATATCGGGGTTTCGTCCATGCAGCTCGATACGGCGGCGCGCGGGTTTTCCTTCCTCCACAACGGTCCGCTGGACATGCGCATGGAGCAGAGCGGCGTCAGCGCCGCGGAGATTGTCAACACGGCGGCGGAGGAGACCCTCGCCGACATTTTCCACTTTTACGGCGAGGAAAAGCGGGCGCGGGCCATGGCGCGGGCCATTGTCGAGGACCGCGCCGCCAAACCGTTCGTCACCACGGCGGACCTCGCGGCGCTGGCGGAACGGGTGATCCGCCGCGAGCCCGGCATCCACCCGGCGACCCGCGTGTTCCAGGCGCTGCGCATCGCCGTGAACAACGAACTGGCGCAGCTTTCCGCCGCCCTGCACGGCGCCGAGGAGGTGCTGCGGCCCGGCGGCCGGCTGGTGGTCGTCACCTTCCATTCCCTGGAAGACCGCATCGTCAAGCAGTTTCTGCTCGAGCGCTCCGGCAGGGGCGCCGCCGCCTCCCGCCATGTGCCGCAGGCCAACCCGCCGGCGCCGAGCTTCGAACTCATCGAAAGAAAGGTGGTGACGGCGGACGCGGCGGAAGTGGCGCTCAATCCGCGTTCCCGTTCGGCGAAACTGCGCCGGGCGCGGCGCACCTCCGCGCCGCCCTTCCCCGTATCTTCGGCCTTCAGCGTGGCAATCCCGCTTGCGGCGTCCCGCCCGCGGGCCGGTAAACGGAGGGGCGCGTCATGATCCGGCTCCTCAACATTCTGGCCATCACGGCGCTGATTCTGTCAGCCGGATTCGCCTATTCCATCAAATACGAAACCCTGCGTCAACACGAGGAAAAACAGGCGCTGCAGGAATCCGTGCGGGCCGAGCGCGAGACCATCAGTACCCTGAACGCCGAATGGGCGATGCTGAACAGCCCCGAGCGGCTGCAGCGCCTCGCGGACAAATATCTCTCCGTCCAGCAGCTGGATGTGCGGCAGCTCGCCCGCACCGCCGACCTCGCTCCCCGCCCGGAAAAGCACAACAGCCTCGAGGGAATCATGGGCGGACCCGGCGCGGGCGGTGCGACCACTCCCGCCAACCCGACTTCGCTGTACGATCTGATGCGCAACACGACGACTCCCTAGGGGCTTTTCAGCATGGAACCGATTTTGACCGTCCCCGCACGTGAACCGCCCCGCCCCCGAACAGAGAGTTCCGGGACCGGTGATCGCGGCCTGTCGGGCATCATTGCCGCGGCGTTCCATCTGCACATGGACAAGAGCCGCACCCGCATCGGGTTCGTCATGCTGGCCTTTCTCGGGGTGTTTTCCGCCATCGCCGCCCAGCTGGTCAACTTCGCCGTGCGCGCGGATCCCGTCGGTACGGTGCGTCACTCCGCGTCCATGGAAATCGCCGCCGTGCGTCCGAACATCGTTGACCGCAACGGCGCGCTGCTGGCAACCGACATCACCGTTCCCTCGCTCTATGCCGAGCCGCGCAACCTGGTGGACGTGGACGAGGCGGTGGAGCTCATCAATGCCACCTTCCCGGACCTCGACGCCAGGGAGCTCTATGAAAAACTCTCCTCCAACAAGGGGTTCGTGTGGATCAAGCGGGAAATCACCCCGGAGCAGCAGGCGCAGGTTCACCGGCTGGGCATTCCCGGCATCGGCTTCCTGTCGGAGCAGAAGCGGGTGTATCCCAACGGGCCGGAGGCGGCGCACGTTCTCGGCTTCGCCAATATCGACAATGTCGGCATCGCCGGCATGGAGAAATTCATCGACAGCCTCGGGCTGCGGGATTTGAGCGGCGCCGGGTTCACCTTCAACCCGGCGGACCTGAAGCCGGTGCAGCTGTCGCTGGATTTGCGCGTGCAGCACGTGCTGCGCGACGAGCTGCAGAAAGCCATCAGCAAATTCAAGGCCAAAGCCGCGGCCGGCATGGTGTATGACGTCACCACCGGCGAGGTTGTCGCGCTGACGTCGCTGCCGGACTTCGACCCCAATAATCCGGTGGAGGCGTTGAGGGATGACCGCATCAACCGCATCTGTGTCGGCACCTACGAGATGGGGTCGACCTTCAAGGCGCTGACCCTGGCGATGGCGCTGGACTCCGGCCGGTTCACCATCAACGACACCTTCGACGCGCGCAACAACCTGCAGTACGGGCGGTTCAGCATCGGCGACTACCACGGGACGCACCGGGTGCTGACCATGCCGGAGGTGTTCGTGCATTCCTCCAATATCGGCGTCGCCCGCATGGCGGTGGGCGTCGGCGTGGAGGCGCACAAGGCCTTTCTCAAGAAGATGGGCCAGCTTGACCGCATGGTCACGGAACTGCCGGAATCCGCCCCGCCGCAGATTCCCTCCCGCTGGGGCGAGCTGAACTCGGTGACCATTTCCTACGGCCACGGGCTGGCGGTGACGCCGCTGCAGGCGGTGGCCGCCGTCGGCGCCCTGGTCAACGGCGGCCGTCTCATCCACCCGACATTCCTGAAGCGCTCCGCCGACGACGCCGCGAAAGACGCGCCGCAGGTCATTTCCGACACAACGTCGGAGGCGATGCGTTATGTCATGCGGCTCAACGCCGTGAAGGGCTCCGCCGCCCGCGCCGCCATCAACGGCTTCTATGTCGGCGGCAAAACCGGCTCGGCGGAAAAGGTCGTCAACGGCAAATACTCCGACAGCCGCCTGTTCAACACGTTCATGGCCATCGCCCCCGCCGACCGGCCGAAATACCTGTTTCTGGTGACGCTGGACGAACCGCAGGGCCTGCCCGAAACCCACGGCTACGCCACCGCGGGCTGGACCGCCGCGCCGGTGGCCGGGGCGATGATCGAGCGCGCCGCGCCGCTGCTCGGCCTGCCGCCGATGTTCGAACCTCCCGTCAACCCGTTCCCGCAGATCGCGAAACTGAAACCCTGGGGGCTGGAGACCACCGGCTCCGTCCGGGTCGACTGACGGGGCGACACCCGGCTTTTGGTGGACACGGTGGACTTGGTGGACACGGTGGACTTGGTGGACGGGGTGGACGAATCCGCAGGTGCGACCGTTTGGTGTGACGCACCGCCGGCGCCGCCGTCATTGCGAGCGAAGCGAAGCAATCCAGCGTTTCACCCTTGCCGTCCGCCCCACCGGTTGATGCGACACTGGCAGTGCGATGCGTCAACCGGTGGAGCGGCGGCGGAAAGGGTGCCCGGAAGGGGTTCAGTGCGAAGTGTGTGAACGGCTGGATTGCTTCGCTTCGCTCGCAATGACGGCCTCACCGGCGGCGCGCGTGCTCAACCGGTGAACCAGCAGGGCGGAGGGAGGATGGGTGTGCCGCAGGCATAAAAAAGGGCGGGATTGCCTCGTTCGTGGTGAACGACGCCCCGCCCGGGCACACTTTTTACATTAACGTTTTTATAGCAGAGTGATGCTGCACTGGTCAAGCAATAAGTTGTAGTTATCCACAGGCGCGTGATTTGGCGCGATTAAGCAATTTCAATGAGTTAACTGTGGGGCGCACGATTTTTCGTCACTCCCCTTGTGAACAAAGCAAAAAATTTTTTTGCACAGCTTGTCGATTGGTGCGTAAAATCAACGTGTCATGTTCGATAACTGTTCATCCGGTGCGGCGTCATCGATTGAACCGATGACGCCGCTCGGGGTGGGCGCCGACACCCCCCGGTTTCTTCAGGAAATGAACGTGGCGAAGGTGTCCACCTCTTCCCGTTCCGGGGTGAAGGAGGCGGTGGGGGCGTCGGGAATCGCCTGGCCCAGCGCGATGCACACCACCATGACCTCGGTGTCGGGAATGTTGAGATGCTTGCGGAAAATCAGATGATACTGAGTCGGCCCCGCCTGGACGCAGGTGGCGAGGCCGCGCACCGCGGCGGCAAGCAGGATGTTCTGCAGGAAAAAGCCGTAATCCAGCCAGCTGCCGATGGCGAGGTCTCTGTCGATGGTGAACACCATGGCGACGGGAGCGTCAAAGAACTTGAAATTGCGGTTGTGCTGCGCCTGCATACGCTCCTTGTCTCCCTTGGGGATGCCGATGGAGGAATACAGCTGGATGCCGACGCGCTTGCGCCGCTCATAATAGGGGGCGCGCCATTGCGCGGGGTAATAGGCAACTTCCCGTTTATGGGCGGCCTGTTGTTCCGGGTCGTTGTCAACGGCGGTGAGTTCGGCGGCGAGCGCCTTCAGCGGCCCGCCCGTCACCACCCGGACATGCCACGGCTGGATGTTGGTGGCGGAGGGCGCCCAGCGCGCGGTGTCGAGAATGTCGCGAATCACCGGTTCGGGAACCGGGTCGGGCTTGAAGGCGCGGCAGGAGCGGCGGGTGGTGATGAGTTGATCGAGAAACCGGATGTTGGTGTCAGACATGGAATAACCTCAGCGGGTGAACGGAAACGGGGCGACGCATCCCCCGGGAACGGAAAACGGGTTTAGTCCGTTTCCGGGCATTGTCAACGGGTGAGCGGCGCCACCGCGGCCTTGAGCAGGGTGATGGCCGCGGCGGGCGCCAGCCGCACCATCAGGCCGCGCTGCCCGGCGTTGATGAGCACATAGGGCTCCCCGATCGCCGCCTCCTCAAAGGCGACGGGAACGGCTTTGCGCTGGCCGAAAGGGCTGATGCCGCCGACATGATAGCCGGTGAGGCGCTCGGCCGTCTCCGGCTTCATCATCGCCGCGTCCCTGGCGGAAAAGGCGGCGGCGACACGCTTCATCATCAGCTCCCGGTCCGAGGGGATGACGGCGCAGGCGGGTTTGCCGTCAACTTCCACCATCAGGGTTTTCAACACCCTGGCCGGCGATTCGTTGACGGATTCGGCGGCGTGCAGGCCGATATGATGTGTTCCGGGTTCGTATTCATAACGGAGAACGGTGAAATCGACGCCCGCTTTTTGCAGCGCGCGGGTGGCGGGAGTATGGCCGGCCATGAAGCTCCTCAAGGGTTTCAGAAACAAATGGTGCAACGACTCGCCTCTATAGCACGAAATGTTGTTGGAGCCTACCACAAAGTTTCCCGATAAATTCCTTGACAGGGTCCGATTTGAATTATATTGAACGTAAAAGGAACACTCTTTGAATAAACAAGGCTTTATATGCGCGCATTGCCGGAACGCTTACGGGTCGCGCTGGCGACACTGGCCCCGGGAACGGTGTTCACCGGAGCGGACTGGAACGTGCCGGTCGTCCGGAGCCATATGCGGAACAACGTGAGCCCGGATACGCCGCCCGGAACCGGCAGCTGCCCGGGAATGCCGGTGATTCCCTTCGGTCTGGCCTCTCTCGATAAAGCGCTTGCCGGCGGCCTGAGGCGCGGGGCGCTGCACGAATTTTTCGCCGCGGAACCCGTGTTTGCCGGGCTGGCGTGCGGTATGGCGCTGCCCTTTGCCGCACGGGCGATGACGGCCGGGCGGCGCGGGGTTCTGATCATCCAGACAGCGTTGGGGCGCTTGGAATTCGGCCGCTTCTACGGGCCGGGGCTGAAGGAGGCCGGGCTGGCGCTCGCCGATGTGCTGCTGCTGCCGGTGGCGCGCCCGCGGGAGCTGTTGTGGGCCATGGAAGAGGCCCTGCGTTCGGGGGCGCCGGCGGCGGTGATCGGCGATTGGCCGGTTGCGGTTTCGCCGGATTTCACCGTCACCCGGCGCCTGGCGTTGGCGGCGCGGGAAAGCGGAACCACGGCGTTTCTGGTGGGCAGCGGGCGGTTTTGCGGCGCCGGCGCCGCGGCAACCCGCTGGCAGGTGGGGGCGGCGCGGCAGGAACGGCAGGAGGCGTTTGCCCCTCCGGAAACGGAGAGCGTCGAGCTGACCCTGGTGAAGAACCGGTTCGGCCCGTGCGGACGCTGGCAGGTGGAGTGGAGTTGTGATGAACAGTGGTTTGTTTCCGGGAAGGCGTTACCTTTCGATTTGGCTGAAACGCCTGGCGAGCGACCGGCTGGAACGGCGGATGTCCGCCCCTTCCCGCGGGGAAAAACCGTCGTCGCCGCTGGTGCTGGTGGAGAAAAGCCCGAAGGGATGGCTGGTTTCGGCCGTGAACGACGCGGCGGCGGCCTTGCCTCTTGAGGTCGGCACGCGGCTCACCGACGCGCGGGCCATGTTCCCCGACATCAGGGCGGAAAAGGCTGACACGGCGGCGGACGCCGCGCTGCTTGCCGCCGTGGCGCGGGCCTGCGAGCGTTATTCACCGCTGGTGATGGTGGACCCGCCCGACGGCATCCTGCTGGATATCAGCGGCTGCGCCCATCTGTTCGGCGGCGAGGAGGCGATGGCGCGGGATGTGGGTTTGCGTCTTGAACGCAGCGGCTTCAAGGCGGAGGCGGCAATCGCCGGAACCGTCGGCTGCGCTTGGGCGCTGGCGCGGTTTTCAAAACAGCGTGTTCTCGAGAGCGGGCGGGAACGGGAGGCGCTGGCGCCGCTGCCGCCGAAGGCGCTGCGCCTCGCCCGGGATACGGTGGACAGCATGGCGCGACTGGGTTTGACCACCATTGGCGACCTGCTGGGACGGCCGCGGGCGCCGCTGGCGGCACGGTTCGGCGTGGAAACGCTGAGACGGCTGGATCAGGCGCTGGGGCTGGAGGAGGAAGCGCTGGATACGGAACGGTTTGCGCCGCCGTACCGGGCGGAGCGGTGTTTCGCCGAACCGCTGCTGCGCCTCGAGGACATTCTGGCGGTTGCGGGGGAGCTCGCCGCGGCGGTGTGCGCGCAGCTGGAACGGGACGGCAAAGGGGCGCGGCGGTTGCGGTTGGAGACGGTTCGGGTGGACGGCGCGCTTGCGGCCTACGCAATCAACGCCGCCCTGCCGCTCAGGGAGCCGGAGCGGATCCGGCGGCTGTTCGCCGAGCGCATGAAACGGCCGGATGTTCAAGGGTTTGACCCCGGCTTCGGGTTCGACCGGGTGCGCCTCGTTGTCGAACAGGCCGGGGAGTATCGGCAGAGGCAGGGAGATTTTACCGGCGGCGCGGCGGACTCCTGTGCCGGGGACATGGCGCGCCTGGTGGACCATTTGAATGTGCGCCTTCCCGGATGCGGCGTTCAGCGTATCCGGGAACGGGACGCCCATTGGCCCGAGCGCGGTGACGAAATGGTGCGCTATGCCGATGTGGGAGAGAGCGAATCGTTTGAAACGGAAGGGATTTTTCAGGATTCCGCCATGACGCTGCGCCCGCCGCGGCTGTTCGACCATCCGGAGCCGATTCGCGCCGTGGCGGAAGTGCCCGACGGCCCGCCGCGGCGCTTCCGCTGGCGGCGCATGGTGTTTGACGTCGTCGCGGCGGAAGGGCCGGAACGGATGGTGGCGGGGCGTTTTCTCGAGCCGGAGCGGCGGCGGGTGCGGGATTACTTCCGGGTTGTGACCGGCCGCGGCGCGCGCTTCTGGCTCTATCGCGAGGAGACGGGTTTCGCGCCCGGGCGCTGGTATGTCCACGGCTTGTTCGGATGACGCGCCATGGACTACGCTGAACTCGCGGTGACGAGCAATTACTCCTTTCTCCGCGCCGGTTCGCATCCGGAGGAATACGTGCTGCGGGCCAGGGAACTGGGGCTTTACGGGCTGGGCCTTGCCGACCGCAATTCGGTGGCCGGGGTGGTGCGGGCGCACAAGGCGGCGCAAGAGCTCGGCGTGGGGCTGAAAGTGGGGGCGCGCCTCGTGTTCAACGACGGCACACCGGATATTCTGGCCTATCCGCGGGACAGGGAGGCGTGGGGCCGACTGTGCCGCCTGTTGAGTCGCGGCAAACTGCGGGCGGAAAAGGGCGGCTGTGAACTGGGGCTTGCCGATCTCCTGGAGTTCCGCGCCGGGCAGAACCTGCTGATTCTGCCGCCGCACCGGCTCGACGAGCGGCTGCTGGAAACCGTTGCCGAACAACTGAACAGCGGCGGCGAGCGGGTGCGGCTGGCGGGCGCGTGGCTGTTCCGGGGCGATGACCGGCGCCGCCTCGGGCGGCTGCAGGCGCTGGCCCGGCGCTCCGGCCTGCGGTTCATGGCGGTGAACGATGTCTGTTACCACGAGCCGGACCGCCAGGCGCTGATGGACATTCTCACCTGTGTGCGCGGGCACTGCACGCTGGAGCAGGCGGGGCGCCGCCTCGGGTTGAACACCGAGCGCCATGTGAAAGCGCCGGCGGAAATGGCGCGGCTCTTCGCCGCCTTCCCGGGGGCCGTGCGGGAAACCATCGATTTCTTTGACGAATGCGCGTTTTCCCTTGCCATGCTGCGCTATGAATACCCTGATGAAACGCGGGCGGGTTATGCCTCGCCGCAGCAGGCGCTGACGGCCTTCACGGAAGAAGGGGCGCGCCGGCGCTATCCGCAGGGCGTGCCGGATAATGTGCAAAGCCTGATTGCCAGGGAACTGGCCGTCATCGACACCCTCCACTACGCGCCCTATTTCCTCACCGTCCATGACATCGTGCGCTTTGCCCGCTCCCGCGGCATCCTGTGCCAGGGGCGGGGTTCGGCGGCCAATTCCGCCGTGTGCTTCTGCCTCGGCATCACCGAGGTGGACCCGGCGCGCATCGACGTGCTGTTCGAGCGGTTCATTTCGGCGGAGCGCAACGAGCCGCCGGATATCGACGTCGATTTCGAGCATGAGCGCCGGGAGGAGGTCATCCAGTATGTCTACGCCCGCTACGGGCGGCATCGGGCCGGGTTGACGGCGGCCACCAGCTGTTATCGCGCCCGCGGCGCCCTGCGGGAGGTCGCCAAGGTGTTCGGCTATGCCGACGATGTCGCCGAGGCCATCATCAAAACCATGTGGGGCGGCAGCCGGAAAAGCCTGAACGGCGACCGGGTTTCGGCCGCCGGGCTCGACCCGGAGGAGCCGCGCCTGAGACTGGTGCTGCGCTGGGCCGCCGAGCTCATCGGTTTTCCCCGGCATCTCTCGCAGCATGTCGGCGGCATGGTGATGACCCGGCGGGACCTCATCGAAACCGTGCCGGTGGAGAACGCCGCCATGGACCACCGCACGGTCATCGAATGGAACAAGGATGACCTCGATGACCTCGGCATGATCAAGGTGGATCTTCTGGCGCTCGGCATGCTGTCATGCCTGCGCCGCGGGCTCGACCTGCTGCGGCAGCATTACGGTGAAACCCTTTCCCTGGCGCGGATTCCGGCGGAGGAACCGGCGGTGTACGCCATGATCGGGCGGGCGGATACCGTCGGCGTGTTCCAGATTGAAAGCCGGGCGCAGATGTCGATGCTGCCGCGCCTGAAGCCCGGGTGTTTCTACGATTTGGTCATCGAGGTGGCGATTGTGCGGCCCGGGCCCATCCAGGGCGACATGGTCCACCCCTATCTGCGTCGCCGCCAGGGGCTGGAAGCGGTGGATTACGGCCCCGGCGACGTGCTGAAGGGCATTCTGGGAAAGACGTTCGGCGTGCCGCTGTTTCAGGAGCAGGCGATGCGCATCGCCGTGGTTGCCGCCGGGTTTACCGCGGCGGAGGCCGACAAGCTGCGCCGCGCCATGGCGACCTTCCGCCACCGCGGCGCCGTTGCGGCTCTGAAGGAGAAGTTTTTGGGCGGCATGCGGGCGCGGGGCTTCCCCGAGAGCTTTTCCGGGCGCTGCTTCCGCCAGATCGAGGGGTTCGGCCAGTATGGTTTTCCTGAAAGCCACGCCGCCAGTTTCGCCCTGCTGGCCTACGCGTCATCGTGGATGAAATGCCGGTATCCCGATGTGTTCGCGGCGGCATTGCTCAACAGCCAGCCCATGGGGTTTTACGCGCCGGCGCAGATTATCCGCGACGCCCGCGAGCACGGCGTGCCGGTTCTGCCGGTGGATATCAACGCCTCCAGCTGGGATTACACGCTGGAAACGCCGCCGGGGCCGGCGAGGGGCGCGCTGCACCCGCGCCATCAGGCCATGGCGGCGGACATCCGCTCCCGTATGGCCATCCGTATGGGGTTCCGCCAGGTGAGCGGCCTCAGCGAAAGCGACGCCCGCCGCATCACCGGATGCCGCGCCGCGGGCTATGATTCGCTGCGGGACGTGTGGCTGCGCACCGGGTTGCACGCCCCGGCGCTGGAGTTGTTGGCGGAAGCGGACGCCTTCGGCTCACTGGGGTTGAAGCGCCGGGAGGCGCTGTGGGCGGTGAAAGCCCTGCATCGCAGCGCCGACAAGGATGATCTGCCGCTGTTCGCCGCTGCCGCCATGGACAATCTGGAGCCGGAGATGGCCCTGCCGCCGATGACCCCGGGGCAGGAAGTCATCGAGGATTACCGGCGGCTCAAGGCGTCGCTGAAGGCGCATCCGCTGGCGCTGCTGCGGCGCCGGCTGGAGGAAAAGCGGGCGACGCCGTGCGGGCAGCTGGCGCAGCTCAGGAACGGGCAAACGGTGCTGGCCGCGGGGCTGGTGCTGATTCGCCAGCGGCCGATGACCGCCTCCGGCGTTGTGTTCATGACGCTGGAAGACGAGAGCGGAATCGCCAACATCATCGTCTGGCCGGCGGTGTTTGAGGCCTTTCGCGCCCTGGTGATCGGCTGCCGGCTCATCGGCGTGGCCGGCAAGGTGCAGAACGAGGCGGGCGTCTGTCATGTCATCGCCGGGAAGCTGGTGGACTACTCCGGCCTTCTGGCGGAGGCGTCGGCGCTGCCGGGAGGGAGGAATTTCCATTGACGGCCGCCGCGCCGGTAACGATAAAGTAACCAATTATCAAACTCGCACCTGTATTTTCAAAATGCCCGCCACACTTCATATTTCAGGAGAATTCCTCCGCTGACGGCGCTGCACCTGCCCGACGTGACATGAAGACGTGATATGAATTTGTAAGGTATTGCGCATATGAAGAAGATGCGGGTGCATACGGCCGGTCATCCCACATTCCAAATCCGCCTCGGCAGCCTCCCATGCGCGACGAAAAAGAGGCGTCGCGTTTTTGCCGAATTTCAAGGCGAACAGGTTTGTCGGACTTGATTTGCGCCTCCTGCCGCCCTAAATTGTAGAGTCAGTCTCACCATAGGCATTTACGAACAATAAAGAGACTCAAATGACCGTCGTGCAATTTGCGAAAGCGAAACTGAAGACCCTGGCCGGAATTTACAGGCAGTTCGGCCCGTCGGGGCTGGTTGATCATTTCAATCTGCGGGATGCCTTGTTCGGCAAGGATAAAGAAGACCCGTATGTCAGCTGGGTCAGGAAATACGATACACTGTCGGTGGAAAACCTCAAGGCCGTTTCCAGGCGGATTGCCGGGTTCACCCTGCGTCCGAAGATTTCCGTCGTCGTTTCACTTTACAACACGCAGTCGGACTATCTCGAAGACATGTTCGATTCCGTTCTCAACCAGCTGTATCCCGAGTGGGAGCTCAGTGTGGTGGACGACGCCTCGGTCAAGCCCCATGTGTTTGAAACGGCTCAAAAATACGCCAAGCGGGACAGCCGCATAAAAATCCGGCAGCGGGCGGTGTACGGCGGGCTCGCCGCTTCGCTCAACGACGCGCTGGACGACGCAACGGGTGACTACGTCGCCTTTCTCGGGCACGGCGACATTCTCGCGCCCCACGCGCTCTACATGATTGCCGAATGGCTGAACAAGACGCCGGACGCGGAAATCCTCTATTCCGACGAGGACAAGCTGGATGCCGGGAAACGGCGCTACGGCCCGCTGTTCAAGCCGGACTGGAACTGTGAATTGTTCAACGGGCAGTATTACACCAATCATCTGCTGGTCATCAAACGGGCGCTGATCGAAGCCGTCGGCCGGATGCGGGCCGGGTTCGAGGGCAGCCAGGACTACGATTTGCTGTTGCGGGCGCTGGACAGGGCCAAGCGGCCGCCGGTGCACATTCCGTTCATTCTGTACCACTGGCGGGTGTTTCCGGGAGTTTCCACCTTTTCGTCGGATTACCTGGAGTTTGCCAAAGGCGCGGCGCGCCGCGCCATCCGCGAATCCTTCGAGCGGCGGGGGGAGCAGGTGGATGTCATTGAAACCGGCGGGTTTTTTCAGCGGGTTGTGCGTCCGGCTCCGGTAACCTGGCCGCGGGTGAGCGCGATAGTTTCCACCGACGGTCATGCCGAGGCCTTGGAGGCGTCGCTGAAAGGATTGCAGGACAAGACCGATTATCCCGACCTTGAAATCATTGTCGCCGACAGCGAAAACCGTGTTCCGGACGGGTTCGGGCAGCATGGGGTGCAGGTTGTCGGCGGGATGGAGCCGGGCAACCGTTCGGCGGCGCTCAACCGCGCGGCGGAGGCGGCAACCGGTTCCGTCCTGCTGCTGCTCAGCACCGACGTCGCGGTGAGTGAACCCAACTGGCTCAAGGAGATGATCGTCAATTTTTCCGATCCGGAGGTGGCGGTCATCGGCGCCAAACTGCTGTATCGCAACAATACGTTACGCCACGGCGGCATGCTGCTGGGCGTCGGCGGTTGTGCGGGGAGCTTTCTCGAGGGCGCGCCGAGCGACTACACCGGAGTGTTCGGCTATCTCGGTTTGGCGCGGGACGTTTCCTGCGTCGCCGGTGACTGCCTGGTGATCCGCAAGGCGGTTTTTGACGAAGTGCAGGGGGTTGACGCCGAACACCTGAAGGGGGACTTCTCCGATGTCGATTTGTGCCTGAAGGTGCGCCGGGCCGGGTACCGTATCCTGTGGACGCCGTTTGCCACCCTGTATTACGGTGAAGCCCGAAACCGCGCGCGTGAGCCCGCCGCCGCAAACAGGCGCGGCTTCCGCCCGGATGCCGCGTATCTTCAGGAAAAATGGGGCGAAACGCTGCTGAATGACCCGTTTTTCAGCCCCAACCTGTCGCTGAAGTCGACCGCCTATGAGTTCGCCTTCCCGCCGCGGATCGGAAAACCGTGGGTGGAATAGGCGGGATTTTGGTCAGTTGAATCATGCCGATGTCAAAATTCGCTACAGATTCAACAAGCTATTGTATTTTCTGGCCGCGGAGCCAATATCTGGCTTACGGAAAACGCTCTAAGCTGGAGGTAGCAGTGTTATCGGCGGCAGACCGGCAATATGGCGCGTGTCGGTTTTCATGCGGCAGGTGGGTAACGTGTGTCCCAGTAGTTCCGGCGAAAGTCGTAGTCTGCGAGCGTTTGGGAGCGTAGCTCATTGAGCAGCGGGCGATAAAAGGCACATGTGCGACATACCCTGGGAATATCCGAAATCGTGTGGGAAACGCGCGCCAATGCAAAGGAATGGCGGAACTTCCGGTATGCCTCGCCGGTGAAAATATTCTTGAGATGTGTATGCTCGACATTTCCAACAACAGTGTCTCCAGAAGCGTCAAAACAGCCGCAACCAACCATATCTCCGTTACTCACAACAGTCATCTCAAGAAATCCGAGGGCGCAGTTCTGTTCCTTTTGCGTGTTATCTGCGACGATAAGAGACGTGCCTTGCGGTAGGTCCTCGTCTGATATCAGTCCGTTCCAATTGGCGAAGGAGGTTGTCATGTCGTTGCAAATAAAATTATTCTTGCAGAATTGGAAGTGCTCAGATTCGGTCAACGCGTTGATATCATTTACACGAAAATGTAAGGCCACACGGGCGCAGTTACGTTCATTTTGCCGGATGTCGGCGATCCTGTGCAGTTATCCATGACATTGTTGAATTGGTTGACTCCATACATCAGTTTGTAGCTTTCCGGCGTCGGACCGGCGAGGCTGATATTAATCATGTCAAGCGATTTCAGCACGAAGCGCAGTTCGTCGTCAGAATAAGACTTGAATTTGATGGCGTTGGTGAACATGTGGAGCGTAAAGCCGAATCCCTTGTCCTGAACGTACCGGATTCTGTCAAACAACAGGTCGTCCAGTAACGGGTCGGACATGACGGGAGAAAAACCCAACCATCCTCCCCCCATATCTTTGTAATCACAGCAGATTTTTTGAAACAGCGCCATTGACATCAACTGCTTCCGGCGTTTGAACTTTCGACTGGCACAAAACACACAGGCGGCGCTGCAGACGTTTACAGTTTCAAGATTGAGGTTGGTACCCCTCATTTCCAACAGCGACAGCATCCTGGACAGGATTGCGTCATAGTTTACCGGGGTTGGAATTGGAATTTGGGATTGCGTAGAAGTGGGAGGTGGGAAAACTGCGGCACACCTTCGCACAAACCTCTTTATCTTTTGAAACAACATATTTTGATGCCCATTGGGGGGACTGTTCAGTGCGACCGGCGAACACCGGAAAAAAGCTATTACCATTATTTATTTTTATTGGAAAATGAAAATGTGCGAAAATGCGTGTATTCCGCCTCGCCATGATACACCTTTGGTGTAACCCGGAGCCGTTGCGGGCGCGGGAAAAAACTGTCCATAACCGGAATTATTCGGCTTTTTGCCCGCGAATTATGTTAAGGACAGTGACAAATCACCGGGTCGGTTCGGCAGTTCCCCGGAGTCCGGAACGCATCGGCGCGAATTAACTGTTGACAGCGGGGCAAAGGACTATCATGAACAGTCCCTTGTCAGCGATTCCGCATGTGAGGATGAACACCGGAGTATTCAGGAGGATGGGGTGAAAGCGCTATTTGTCGGCCATTCCTATATCGACGTCACGTTTTTGAGCAATGTCTTTCCCACCGGGGATGAAAAGGCCGTTGCCCAGGATTATGCCATATCGTTCGGCGGCAACGCGGTGACTGCCGGGTTCTGCTGCGCCAAGCTGGGCATTTCACCGGATATTCTCGCCACCTATGCCGATGACTGGCTGGGCCGCATGTTTTTCGACATGGCCATCAAATACGGCATCACCGTGCATCAGCGCAAGGTGAAGGAATCGTCGCTGTCGTTCATCATGCCGAAAGACGGCAAGCGCGCCATCGTGCGCTGCCGCGACGACAATGACCTGCATCCGTTTCCGCCGCTCAACATGGACGGCTGCAAAGCGCTGCACCTCGACGGCCACCAGCCCGACGCGGCGCTGGAATACGCCAAAATCTGCCGCGGCAAGGGCATTCTGACGTCGCTGGACGGCGGTGCGGTGCGCTCCAACACCGAAGAACTGCTGAACTACATCGATGTGGCGGTGGTGTCGGAGCTGATGTGCGAGCAGATGAACTTCAAGCCCTTCGAAATGCTGGAATACCTGAAGGGGCGCGGCGTGAAGATCGGCGGCGTGACCATGGGCTCCAACGGTTTCGTGTGGTATGACGAGCAGGGCAAGGTCAATGTGCTGCCCGCGTTCAACGTGCCGCTGTCGCTGATTATCGACTCCAACGGCGCCGGCGACATTTTCCACGGTGCCTATGTGTATTCATATCTCTCGCGGCCCGACGCGCCCTGGAAGGAGCACTTCCAGTTCGCCCGCGGCGCCTCCACCCACGCCATCCAACACCTCGGCAACGAGGCGAGCCTCCCCACCCTGGGCGACATCGCCACCGCGATGAACACCTTCAAGGAACGCCCGCCGACACAGTTTTAAGGAAGGGGCGCGGACGGCGGTTGCCGAATAGCGGTGAAACGAACACTATTCTTGTTTTGAAAAGGCGGCTCCTGTCGGAAGTTGTCATTTCATGGGTCAGCAAACGTGATGGCGCGGAGGGGCAGGCCGCATGCGGCGGCATGTATATCCCGGGAACACTGTTTCGAGTAACGAAAGTTATTCCTGCCCGCCGCTTGGGGTATTTCCGATATGTTCTCATTGCCGAACAGACTGTTGAACGGGATAAAGCGACGGATCAGTCCTCCCCCGCCGCCACCACCACCACCTCCTCCTCCCCCGCCGCCACCTCCTTCTCCGGTGGAACGGTTTGTTGCCGGGGGCTGCAAGCCTTGGACCGATGGATATCACGAGTACAAATGGGAAAAGATTGCGGAATATTTGAACAGCGATTTCAATTCGTTGATTGGAACTGAGGGATTCGGTTACCGGATTGACGAACGGGCCGTGGAATTACCTTGGGTTGTTTCGTGTCTTCCCGATGGTCCATGCCGGTTGCTGGACGCCGGCTCTTCATTGAACCATGCGCCCGTTTTGGAGCATCCCAAGCTACGAGGTAAAAGACTTTTTATTTCCACGTTGAATAATGAAGGATATGCCAGAACAGATTTGAATATTTCTTATGTATATGAAGATTTTCGCGAGACATGCTTTCGCGAGAACTACTTTGATATAATTGCCTGTATTTCAACCCTGGAACATGTCGGGTTGGACAATACGTTCTTATACACGCCGGATAAAACCAAGGATGAAGACTCTCCCGGAGATTATCTGTTGGCGGTCAGGGTGTTGCGTTCAGTTCTCAAACCCGGGGGAAGCATGTACATATCCGTCCCCTTTGGAAAACCCGTCAATCACGGGTGGTTCCAGGTGTTTGACGCCGCCAGGGTGGATACGGTCATCGAAGAATTCAAGCCGTCCCGATATCGCGAAAGCATCTTCATGTATGAGGAGGATCGCTGGCGGGTGTCGTCACGGGAAGAGGCTGCGGAGGCGACCTGTTTCGACATTAATGTGCAAAAAGAATATGAAGCGGATTTCTTGGCGTTTTCCCGCAGTATCGTTTGTCTGGAACTGGTGAGATAGTGGAGTCCGGGAGATTTTTCGGCCGGCGCATAACGAAGGAATGAAATTGTCCGTGTTGAGATTCCTGCGAAAAAGGCTGGGTTTGCAACCGTCTGCGGATAAGCCGGATATACGGCATCCTTTGCTGGATAACAATTGGGGTACAGGTAATTCGGCGCCGATTGCGGCCGCCTTGTGCCCGATGATGGTTTCCGGGGAGGGCAGTTTCTGTTATCCGACAGCGAGAATTTGCAATCTTCGGGAGAACCGCGAGGCGATTCGGATCGGTGATCATGTCCACGTTCGGGGAGAACTGCTTGTGTTCGCTCACGGCGGTTCCGTGCGCATCGGCGATTACGGTTATGTCGGCG
>JAISTL010000088.1 GCA_031272615.1 Methylobacteriaceae bacterium
CGTCGCGCATCACCGTCACTTCGTCGGAAATCTTGAGAATTTCCTCCATCCGGTGCGAGATATAGACAATGGAAACCCCGTCGGCGCGCAACTTGCGGATGATTTTGAACAGATGCTCCACTTCCTCGTTGGTGAGCGAGCTTGTCGGCTCGTCCAGCACCAGGATTTTGGAGTTGTAGGAGACCGCCTTGGCGATTTCCACCATCTGGCGTTTCGAGACGCTCAATGAGCCGATGAGCGCCCGCGGACTGATGTCGATTTCCAGGTCGTCGAAGATTTTCTTGGTCTGGCGATACATCATCGAGTGGCTCACCAGGCCGTATTTCTTCGGAAAGCGCCCGAGCCAGAGGTTTTCCATCACCGAGCGCTTGAGCACCTGGTTGAGTTCCTGGTGCACCATGGAAACGCCGTGCTCCATGGCGTCCTTGGGGCCGAGGAAGCGCACCGGTTTGCCGGAGAGGATGATGTCCCCCTCATCGGGATAGTAGATGCCGAACAGGCATTTCATCAGGGTGGATTTGCCGGCCCCGTTCTCGCCCATCAGGGCGTGCACCGTGCCCGGACGCAGTTGCAGCCGGGCGTTGTCCAGCGCCTTGACCCCCGGGAAGGATTTGCTCATCCCCAGCATCTGCAGACGGTAAGTGTCCTCACTCATGGCTCCTCCCATCCTTTTCCGGGCGTTCAGGCATGCGGGCGCAAAAACACGCGCCCCGTGTTCCCGAAGCTGCAAACCGCAACATCCGGCGGAAGCCTTGAAAACCGGCTTCCGTCGAATGCCTTCAGCGCTACTGTATATTATTTTTTCTCGCCGAGATAGGGAGAATACGGAATACGCACGGCAATACCGGAGTCATCGAACTTGTAGTCCGTGCCTTCCAGCCAGGGCTTGCCGGCGACCGCGTTGAGAATCACCGCCGACACCGCGTTGCCCATGGCCTCGCCGTCCTGCTTGACGGTGGCGCTCATGATGCCGCGTTTGATGGCGTCCACAGCCTGTTCCGTCGCGTCCACGCCGACGACCGGCATGAACTTGTTGCCGCCTTCCAGGTTGTAACCGATGCTGGAGAGGGCCGCGATGGCGCCCATGGCCATGGAGTCGTTATTGGCGATGACCAGCTCGATCTTGCCGGCGTTGGCGGCAAGGGCCGATTCCATGGCCGCCTGAGCTTGGGCTGTATCCCAGTTGGCGACGAAGGTCTGGCCGATTTGCTCCATCTTGACGCCGTTGATTTCGGCCTGCTTGACGCTCCATTCACTGCGCGCGATGGCTTCCGGATTGTCGGGCTCACCCTTGAACAGCACATACTGGAACTTGCCGTCTTTGTTCACGTCATATTCCGGATGCTCGTCCCACAGCTTCTTGATGATGTCGCCCTGCATCTTGCCGGCGTCGGCGGCGTTGGTGCCGACGAAGATCGCCTTGTCATAGCTCTTGATCACATCGGCGCTGGGTTCACGGTTGAAGAACACCACCGGCACGCCGGCGGCCTTGATCTTGTTGACAACGCCCTGCGCCGCCTGAGCATCGACCATGTTGACCACAAGGCCGTTCATCTGCCGGGCGATCATCACATCGAGCTGATCGTTCTGGGTGGCCTGGTCGCCCTTGCCGTCCTGCATGGTGAACTTGGCCGCCTTGGCGGTCAGCGCCTTGTCGAGGGCGTTGCGCACCGTGGAAATATATGTGTCGTCATATTTATAAATCAGAATCCCGATATTCGGGTCCGCCGCGGCGGCTTGCGGGATTGCGGAGAAAAGAACGGCGGTCAATGCCGTTGAAGCGAGCATTGAACGGAACACAACAGATTTCATGTTTCACCTCCTGATGAAATTCTTTTTGGTGCATTATCCCCTTTCGGGGGTCAGCGCTCGTCGCCGCGTAACCGGAAAAGTGCTTATTATTATTATCCTCTACAACGTTCAGCAACGCACGTCGCTGTGGCTCTTGTAAACACAAAAGGAAAGGTTTGTCACGCCTAATCCGGTGAAATCACGGGAATATTACCCCGGCATAACCGGAACATTTCCACAGGCGGAAAAGCGCGCGAACACGGCTTGCCCTTTGAGATACAGCCTGACTGGAGAACGCGAGTCGAAAAACCGGTTTCAGCAGGTTCGTCCATAATTTCAGCAGAAATATCCATAAACCTGCGACAAAACGCGTCGTTCCGTCGGCGCGGCTCCGGGTGAATCGCAAAATTCCGGACCGGTTTTCAAGCATGAGCCCGCGTCAAACTTGCAACAAGTTGCAAGTTTGGTTGCAACCGGGCGGTTGAACCGCGCCAAGCAAAAAGCCTTGTGGAACAACGGTTTACAGGCAAGAGCAAGCGGCAAACTTGCAACCAACTTGCAACCAACTTGCAATAACTTGCAACTTTTCGGGGGCAGGAGCGGTGGACCATATGACGCCATGATCCCTGATCCTCCCGCAGGTGGCTGGCGCGGCCGGCAAAGGTCGGCGCCCCTTCACACGAGGCGGTGAAGAGGGAGCGGCGTGAAGCGTTCCGGCGCGGTTTGCCGGGCCGACCCGATGGCAACTTGCGCGTACTTGCGCCCGCGCAAGTCCGAGCCGCTGCTCTACTTTCGTGCCCGCGGCAGATGCAGCGCGCGGCCTTCGGCGGCAAGCGCCGCTTCGCGCACGGCCTCGGAGAGGGTGGGGTGGGCGTGGATGGTGGCGATGATCTCATCCAGCGTCGCTTCGCAACCGATGGCGAGCGCGCCTTCAGCGATGAGGTCGGTGGCGCCGGGCCCGAGGATATGGACGCCGAGAATCTCGCCGTACCGCTTGCCGGCAATGATTTTCACCTGCCCCGAGGTTTCGCCTTCGATGAGCGCCTTGCCGTTGGCGGCGAAGGGGAAACGACCGATGGTGATGTCGAGGCCCTGTTCCAACGCCTTGGCTTCGGTGAGGCCGACGCCCGCGAACTCGGGGCGCCCGTAGACACAAAACGGCGTTGTGGCCGCGTTGAAGACGGCGGTGTGGCCCAGTGCGTTTTCAGCGGCGACCTCTCCCTGAACTGAAGCGACATGGGCGAGCAACAGGCCGCCGGTGCAGTCGCCGGCGGCGTAAATGCCGGGCACGTTGGTTTCCATGCGGTCATTCACGACAATCCGGCCACCATCAACGTTGATGCCTGCGGCGTCAAGATTGAGGCCCGAAGTCTCAGGCTTGCGGCCCACCGCCACCAGCACCCTGTCCACCGTCAGGGTGTCTTCCAGCTGGTCACTGCTGAGGCGCACCGCAGCCTTGCCGTTTGTTTCCTCAATCGATGTCACGGCGCTCTTGAGGTTGAACACCACGCCCTTCTTCGCCATGTCGCGGCGCAGGGTTTTGGCGGGTTCGGCATCCATGAAGGGCAGGATCTCGTCCATCATCTCGATGACGCTGACCTTTGTGCCGAATGCCGAATAAACGGCGGCCATTTCAATGCCGATCACGCCGCCGCCGATGATCGCCAGAGTTTCCGGAACAGTCTCCAGCGCCAGCGCGCCGGTGCTGTCAAGGCACACCGGCAGGTCCACGCCGGAAACCGGCGGCACGGCGGGCGCCGAGCCGGCGGCGATGATGGCGCGGTCAAATTCGAGAATTCGCGGCTCCCCGGCGCCGGTGACCGTCAGGCTGCGCGGCGAAGCGAAGGCGGCGGTTCCGGTGATGACGGTGATGCCGTTGGATTTCATCAACGACCCGACGCCGCCGACCAGCCGTTCGACGATGCGCCGCTTGTCGGTCTGCACGGCGGCGAAATCCAGCGTCAGTTGGGCGTTGATGCCGCGGCGGCCGGCGGCGCGCATGTCTTCATAAAGGAAGGCGGTGTGCAGCAGCGCCTTGGTGGGAATGCAGCCGACATTCAGGCAGGTGCCGCCGAGCGCGGCTTTTTCGACGAGCGTCACCTCGGCGCCGAGCTGGGCGGCGCGGATGGCGGCGACATAACCGCCGGGGCCGCCGCCGATGACAACGAGACGCGTTTTGTTTTCGGGCATCACATCCTCTCCGTTGGGTCAGGCGAAGCGTTTGCCGAACAGGGCTTTGACTTCGGCGACAATCTGCTCCGGTCGCGGCAGGAAGGCGTCCTCCAATGTCGGGCTGAAGGGCACCGGCGCGTCGGGCGCCGTCACCCGGGCAACCGGCGCGTCCAGGGCGTCGATGGCTCCGGCTGAAACAACGGCGGCGATTTCCCCCGCGATGCCGCCGGTGCGGCAGGCCTCATGGGCGATGACCAGGCGGCTGGTTTTGCGCACCGAGGTGATGATGGCGTCCTCGTCGAGCGGCCGGATGCTGCGCAAATCGATGACTTCCGCCTCGATGCCCGCTTTGGCGAGTTCCCCGGCGGCGATGAGGGATTTGTTGACCAGCGCCCCGCAGGCGACAATGGTGACGTCGCGCCCCTCACGGCGGACGGCGGCCTTGCCGAAGGGAATCACCGCGTCGCCTTCGGTGACGTCACCACGCACGCCGTAGAGCATCTTGTGCTCCAGGTAAATCACCGGGTTCGGGTCCCGGATGGCGGCGAGCAGCAACCCCTTGGCATCGGCCGGGGTGGTCGGCATGACCACGTAAATGCCGGGAATATGGGCGAAGATCGCCTCCAGATTCTGGCAATGGTGCATCCCCGAACGCATACCGCCGCCGAAGGGCGCGCGCAACACCATCGGCACGCTCATGTCGCCGTCATAGCCGTAGCACATCTTGGCGGCGTTGTTGAGAATCTGGTCCAGCGCCAGCGGGATGAAATCGGCGAACATGATTTCCAGCACCGGGCGCAGGCCCATCATCGCCGCGCCGATGGCGGCGCCGGTGATGGCGACCTCCGAGAGCGGCGTGTCGATGACGCGCTCGGGCCCGAATTCATCGAAAAGCCCGGCGGTCACCTGCAGGGTGCCGCCGTAGACGCCCACATCCTCGCCGAGAATGAACACGCGTCCGTCGCGCCGCATTTCTTCGGCGAGGGTGGCGCGGATGGCTTCACGCATGGTGGTTTTCATTGGTCGGCCCTCCCTTCGCCATAAACATGCAGAACCGCTTCCCCGCCGGGCGGGAACGGGCTTTCCTCGGCGAATTTCACCGCGTCGTCCACGTCCGCGGTCACACCGGCGCGAATGGCGTCCAGGTCCGCCTCATCGGCATGGCCACCGGCCAGCAGATATTCCCGGAAGCGCTTCACCGGGCATTTCCTCTTCCACGCTTCAATTTCCTCCTTCGGGCGCAGGTCCCGCGGGTCGCGTTCCGAGTGCCCCAGCCAGCGGTAGGTTTTGCATTCGATGAAGGTGGGGCCTTCTCCGGCCCGCGCCCGGGCGTAGGCCTGCATGGCGGCGTCGTAAACCGCCAGCACATCGTTGCCGTCCACCACGACGCCGGGCATCCCGTAACCGTCGGCGCGCCGGGCAAGGTCAACAATCCCCGAGTGCTTCGAGGCCGGTGTGGAAATGGAATAGAGGTTGTTTTCGCAGATGAACACCAGGCCCAGCTTCATCACCGCCGCCATGTTCATGCTTTCGTGGACATCGCCGCGGTTGGAGGCGCCGTCGCCGAAATAGGCCACGGCGATATAGTCCTTCTTTTGCAGCCTGGCCGCCAACGCCACGCCGACGCCCACCGGCAGATGGGCGGCAACGACGCCCGAACCGGCGATGACCCCCGCCGGGCGATAGCCCATATGGTGGGAGGTGTTTTTGCCCCGCGCCGCGCCGGTGACCTTGGCGAAGGCGCCGGCCATCATCATGCGCTGGGGAATTCCCTTGAAAATGAACGCTCCGCGCGTGCGCAGCGACGGCAGAATCAGGTCATCCGGTCGCAACCCGTACACGGTGCCCGCGGAAATCGCCTCCTGTCCGATGCCGGAATGGGGAAGCTCGGGGAGTGGACTGTGCTTGTGATATTCGGTCATCCGCTCTTCCGTTATCCGGGAGAGCAGCATCCATCTATAGAGCTCCAACAGGTCCTTTTTCTGTAAATCTGCCATGCCGTTGCCTTTTTTCTTACTCAGTTGAACGTGTGTATGCGGCGAAGACCCCTCAGGCCTTTTTCAGCCCGGTCATCTCCGCCGGATGTTCCAGATAGTGCCGGATGCGCTGCAGGAAGCGCACCGCGGTTTCGCCGTCGATGGAGCGATGGTTGTAGGTGAGGGACATGAACATCATCAGCGCCGGAACGATTTCGTCATTGTCGTTGACAACGGGCGTTTTGGCGATGCGCCCGAGGCCCAGGACCGCGCTCTGCGGGTGGTTGATGATGGGAGTGAACAGCACCGAGCCGAACACGCCGGAATTGGTGATGGTAAAAGTGCCGCCGGCAAAATCCGCCGGGGTGAGACGTCCCTCCCGGCCGCGCTCCGCCAGGTCCGCCAGTGCCTCGCCGATGGACAGCAGGTTTTTGCCGTCGGCGTCGTGAATGACGGGGGTGAGCAGCCCTTTGTCGGTGGAGACGGCTACGTTGATATTGACGTGCTTCTTCAAAATGATGCGCTCCTCCTCAACCAGGGCGTTGAGGGCCGGGAACTCCCGCAGCGCCCTGGCCGCGGCCAGAATGATGAAGACGTTGTAGGACAGCGGCAGAACCTTGCGGATATCCCGCACCGCGCCCATGTTGACGTCGGCGACGGTGGTGACGTCGGCGGCGGAGCGCTTGCTGCGCATGAGGTTTTCGGCGATCACCCGGCGGATGCCGTCAAAGGGCACAATGGTGTCTTCGTCATCAACCGGCGCCGGTGGAGAAAGAGGCGCCGGCCGGGCGTGCGCCGGGGCCTCCGGCAAATCGGCGTGGACAATCAGGCCGCCGGGGCCGCTGCCGGAAAGGCCGTCCAGGGAAATGCCCCGTTCGGCGGCGATTTTGCGCGCCAGCGGCGAGGCGCGTTTTTTGCCGTCGCCGGCGGCGGGAATGTCAACGGGCGTTGCCGCCGGGGCGGTGACGGGAGGTTCCGCGGGTGATGTCTGCGCAGCCGGAGCGTCCACCGCCTCACCTTCGGCGGCGATGACACACAACAGGCCGCCCACAGGCACCACGTCCCCCTCGGCGGCGGCGATGGAACGGACAACGCCCGTTGCCGCCGCCGCCAGTTCGCTGACGACCTTGTCCGTCTGGATTTCAACGAGACTCTCCCCCTCACGGACGGCGTCGCCCGGCTGTTTGAGCCAGCGCACGACAACGCCGTCAATCATGGTCATGGAGATTTGCGGAAGTCGGATTTCAACGGACATGGTCCACCTCGGTTGAACGTGAAACAGGAAGCTTGGCCCGCAAGGGGCGGAGCGGGATGAGGGCGCGCTCCCGCTCAGGCCGGTCCGGGCGCGGCGGGCGGCCCGGCCCGGTTCATCGCCCTGGCGCTCCGCCAGCAGTTGCCGATGATGAGCACGCCGCCTGCAAGCCCGACGATGTCGGTGACCGATTCCGGAATCAGCGCGCACAGGGCGCAGGCCAGCACAAGGGCCCGCTCCGCAGGATTGAGGGCGCGGAAGATATAGCCCTGCACGGCAACCGCGCAGAGGAACGAACCGGCGATGCTGGTCACCACCACGGGAATGATTTCGTTGACTGTGCCCTGCAGCAGCAGCGCCGGCTGCACCACGAAGATATACGGCACCAGAAACGCCGGCAGCGCCAGGAAGCAGGCCTGGAAGCCGACGCGCATGGGTTTGTCTCCGGCAATTCCGGCGGCCACATAGGCGGCGATGGCCACCGGCGGCGTAATCGCCGAGATGATGCCGAAATAGAACACGAACATGTGGGCGGCGATGGGCATCACCCCGAACTTGGTCACCGCCGGCGCCACCAGAATGGCGAGGATGAGATAGGCCGCCACCGTCGGCACGCCCATGCCGAGAATGAGCGACGCCACCATGGCCAGCCCCAGCAGCACGAACAGACTGCCGCCGGCCATGCTGATGATGGCGGAGGAAAGCTTCAGGCCGACGCCGGTGGTGGTGAAGACGCCGATGACCAGGCCGGAGGCGGCGCAGATGACCGAGATCTGCAGCACGCCCATGGCCCCGGCATAGAGGCTGTCAATGAGCTTGGTGAAGGAAAAGCGCGTGCTGCTGCGAAAAAACGACACCACGACCACCGAGGCCGTCGCCCACAGCGCCGCGTACTGCGGCGAGGTCTGGTAGACGGCGATGAGGCCGATGAGGATGACCAGCGGCAGCAGCATATGCCCCTTGGCTTTCAGCATCTCCATGCCGCCCGGGCCGTCATAGGCGACGCCTTTGATGCCGTGCTTGCGGGAATAGAGGTCAATGCCGAAGAAAATCGCCACGTAATAGACCACCGCCGGCACAATCGCCGCCACCATGACGGTGGTATAGGGCACGCCGAGCACCTCCGCCATGATGAAGGCGGCAGCTCCCATGATCGGCGGCATGATCTGCCCGCCGGAGGAGGCGGTGGCTTCAACGGCGGCGGCCATTTTCGGCTCAAAGCCGGATTTCTTCATCAGCGGAATGGTGATCATCCCGGTGCCGACCACATTGGCGGCGGCGCTTCCGGAGATGGTGCCGAACAGCGACGAGGCGACCACGGCCACCTTGGCCGCGCCGCCGGAAAAGCGCCCGAAGGCCGCCATGGACAGGCTCATGAACAGGCCCGAGGCGCCGGAAACTTCAAGCAACGCGGCGAAAATGATGAAGGCGCTGATCACGGACGTGGCGGCGGCAACGGGCGAGCCGAACATGCCCTCCGTCGACAGCGCCAGGTTGCCGACGACACGGTTGACGGAAACGCCGGGATGGCCGACGGCCGACGGCAGATATTGCCCCAGGAACAGATAGGCCATAAACGCCAGCACGATGGCCGTCATGATGAGGCCGAAGGTGCGCCATGTGGCGATGATCACCAGCACGATGAGAACGGAGCCGACCACCTTGTCCTCGAAGGTGAACATGCCCGAGCGCTCCTGCTGCAGGTCATAGGCGTTGGCGATGATGTAAAGGCAGCACGCGGCGGTGATGAGCGCCAGCAGAATGTAGAAGATGTCGGAGAGCAGGCTGCGGTGCTCGTTCTTGATGATGCCGACGCTCAAAAACGTCAGGCTCAGGGCGAACAGCAGATGGATGCTGCGGGCTGACAGCGCGTCATACAGCACCATGGAAATGGTGATTGAAAACAAGGCGAAGGCAATCGCCAAAACCTTGACCACCCGGCGCACCATTATCTCTCTGTCCATAACACGTCACTTTCACTCATAAATCATTCGCGATACCGGGTGAGGCGGGAGAACGCGCATCAACCGTCACGGTCTATGGTCCGCAGGCTGAACTGTTCGCCGGTCGATGCGCGCGGCCAAACGGCATTCGGGGTTGGCCCGGGCGGAGCAGCTTGCCGTTCCGTCCGGGGGCGGGAATGCGTTGCCTCAAGGGCCCGGAGGGCTCTTGCTCCCGGTGTTCCGGCGGCCGCAGGGCCTGGGCCGCCGGGAACGTCTCAAATGGTCGTACCCTGTTATTTCAGAATGCCGACTTCCTTGAGATAGGCGGCCGCCGCCGGATGATAGGGCACCAGCGGTTCAGCCGGGTAATCCTTGTTGTCCAGCGAATAATAGCGCCCGTCGGGATGGATGGCCTTCAGGTCATTCTCGAAGCACAGGCGGATGAACTCCTTCACCGCCGCGTCGGGCATGTCCTTGTTGACGACGATGGCGTAGGGGAAGCCGATGGTCACGACATCGGTATCCTGCCCGTTATAGGTGTTGGCCGGGATGACGGCCTTCACCCAATAGGGATGCTCCTTGAGAATCTCCGCCATGGTTTCTTCGCTCTGGCTGAGCAGCCGGATGGGCTTGGTCGAGGCGAGGTCGAGGATGGTGCTTGCCGGATGCGACATGTTGTAGTTGCCGACGGGAATGGTGCCGTCTTTCAGCGCCGTCGTCTGGTCGGTGTAGGAGAGAATGGGGGTCTTGCCCTTGGGGAGTTCAATGCCCCACGGCTTGTAGGTGGCGTAATCCAGCAGATAGGCGGCGACGCCGGGAGAGGTGGGAACCGTCATTCCCTTGAAATCACCGAGGGACTTGTAAGGTGAATCGCCCCACACCACCGAAGCGTGCATGCCGACATGCCCCATCATCAGGATGCGGATGTTTTCCAGCTTGGGTTTACCCTCGTATTCGCGCCCGGCGATATAAGCGAAATAAGCGGAATCATACACCGTGAAGCCGAACCCGAATTCGCCGGAATTGACGAGGTTGAGGTTTTCGGTGGTGCCGGAGGTGGCTTGGGAGGTCACATCGAGAATCTTGGAGTTCTTGTTGATGATGTCCGCCATGCCGGCGCCGAGAATGTAATACACGCCGCCGCTGTTGCCCGTGCCGAAAATGGTCCGGACCTTGTCCTGGGCCGCGCCGGGGGCGCTCACCGCCACGGAAAGACCGCAGGCCGCGATAAAGGGAAGTATCTGTCTTTTTGTCAACTTCATTGAAGGGTCTCCTCATCCCTTGGGATTGATGGCATAATCAATTTGTGAACATGTTCACACGAGTCGGATCCGTATCGGGTGTTTGGAGTATCATACGCAACCACGGGATGCGGATTCAATAAAAACAAACGAATACATCGGTTCAACACCCGCGGACCTCCGGCCGTCTTGTTGTTGTTACGCACTGGGCCGGCGCCGCAAGTGTGATAACTCTATCATGAGCAATAAGCGTGCCAAACTCATTTTCAGGTGGAATCGTCTTTTGTCGTAGAAAAAACTGGGAATCTGTCGCGTATGGGTGTATGGTTTCAGGACACATATGCACAAATATAAGACATTTCCCGGGGAATTCCATCATGCAGCCGAAAAAGCACAAGGTCGCCATCATCTGGTCGGGCGCCATCAAGAACGTCACCGCCCTCAACAGCGATGATGTGGTCATTTTTCAGGATATCGGCGTCGATGACGTCAACACCGTGATCAGCAACCTGGATTTCGACAATATCAGCGCCATCATCTGCGCCCCGGGCATCGCCGCGGAAATCAGCCCGCTCATTCCGGTGCCGCTCATCATTTCCTATCCCAATTACATCGATATTCTGGAAACCATCCAGTACGCCGAGCTGGCCCTCAAGATCAACAACCGCAAGATTGCTCTGATTCTCCATGAAAACAACCGCATTCAGGAAGACAGGCTGGCCTATTTCGTCCACAACGCCGTCGATCTCTACCCCTACAAAACCAAAAGCGACATCCGCACCCTGCTGGGGCGCGACGCCTTCAGGGAGTATGCCCTGATCATCGGCGGGCCGACGGTGGTCCGCCTGGCGAAAGCCATGCGTTTCAACACCCTGCAGCTGATTTACCGGGAACAGGCCCTGCAGAACGCCTATGAGAAGACGCGGGAGCTGCTGGACCTCATGGACAAGGAAATCCTCAACATGCGGCGGCTGAAAACCATGCTGGACATCATTCCCGACGGTATCATCGAGACCGACGCCAACGGCGTCATCCAGATGTGCAACCGCAACGCCCTCTCCATGCTCGGGTTGCCGGGAGACAGGGTGTTGGGCGCCGACGTCTGCGCCCTCATCGGTGACAGCTCGTGGAAGGCGGTGTTTCAGGACAACGCCTCCCAGGTGGACCAGCTCATCACCTACAAACGCAACAAGTTTTTCTCCACCCGCCAGCCGATTGTCGAGGGCGGCAAAACGGTGGGCTCTGTCGGCACCCTGCAGAAGGCGTCCAAAATTCAGGAGATGGAAAACAAGTTCCGCTTCCAGCAGAACAAGGGCATGGTCGCCACCTATTCCTTCGATGACATTGTCAGCGAAAGTCCGCTGATGAAGGAGATCATCGAACGCGCCAAAATCTACACCCAGTATGATACCACCATTCTGCTGGAAGGTGAAACCGGCACCGGCAAGGAGATTTTCGCCCAGAGCATCCACAACGCCGGACCCAAGAAAAACGGACCGTTTGTCGCCATCAACTGCGCCGCCCTGACGGAGACCCTGTTGGAGAGCGAGCTGATGGGCTATGACGAGGGCGCCTTCACCGGCGCCAAGAAGGGCGGCAAGCCCGGCCTGTTCGAACGCGCCCACAAGGGTACGATTTTCCTCGATGAAATCAACCAGCTGCCGCCCTCGCTGCAGGGCAAGCTGCTGCGCGTCATCCAGGAGAAGTCGGTGATGCATGTCGGCGGTGACAGCGTCATCCCCGTCGACGTGCGGATTATCGCCGCCACCAACGAAAGCCTGAAAAACAAGGTGACCGACGGCACCCTGCGCAGTGACCTCTATTACCGCCTCAATGTGCTGAGCATTGTTCTGCCGCCGCTGCGCGAGCGCCGCGACGACATCGAAAAGCTCATGGCGTTCTTCGTCGCCCGCTTTGAAAGCGACCCGGAGGCGGCCCGCGCCCATGTCGGCACCATGCTGAAGCTGGTGCAGGGTTATACCTGGCCCGGCAATATCCGCGAGCTGCAGAATTTCGTCGAGCGCTTCATGATATTGCGCGGCCGCATCGACCATCTCGACAAGCACTTTTTCCAGGAGTTCGTCAACGACGCCCCCGCCGCCTTGCCGGACGGGGAGGCGGCGGCGGGTCCGCGGGCGGAAAACGGCGCCGCCGACACTCTCAGCATCAGGATCGACAATCTGGAAAACATGACCACATCCCTCATCCGCGAGGTGGTGAGCCACTGCGGCGGCAACAAATCCCGCGCCGCCCTGCTCCTCGACATCAGCCGCAACACCGTGCACCAGCGGTTGCGGGAATAGGGCGCCCGGGACGGCAGAGCGCCGCGGCGGAATTGCCCCGGCGCCTGCTCAGCCCTTGCCGCCGGTTTTATTGTAGCCGTATTGTAGCGTTTATTGTAGCCTGGTTTCCGGTGTCAGCGGAAGTCTTGCGAACCCCTTTCTGCCCGGATGACGCCGGAAGAAACGGGATCAGCCACGACATGTTTTACAACCCGCGTGAAAGTTCCCGCAGCCGGCGGAGACACCGGTCGAGGCTTGGAGCGCAGGCCGCCGCCGCTTCGATATCCCAGTGGTTGAAGATGTATTCCCGCATCAACGAACTATATTCCGGACCGACCTTGGCGAGATGTCCGCCGGGCGGCGCGACGCCCTCTTTGATCCTGGTTTTGTGAGAGTGCCTGGCAATGTTCACAAGAGTTTGTTTGGGGTCGGTCTCTTTTTCGGGTTCCCGCGGAAGTCTGCTCACCGAAACGCTGAAATAACGAGCCAGCCCCTCGCGGTCAGCCATCAGCCAACTTTCCAGCTCGTTGACGGCGAACCGGCAGAGAAAGGTGGGCAAGGGCTTCGGTACGCTGCCGAGCACATACTCCCGCAACGCAGCGGGAGCGCACGGTGCGCCGGAATCGCGATAATCCGTGAGTATCAGAACACCGCTGGTCGCCGTGGCCAAGGGGTGTAGTTTGGCCGCCAGCTTCCTGACATAGACGTAACCGCGTCCGCTGCCGTATATGGTTCCAAGGGTATGTCCGCAGGCGGTAATCAGTTTGCCGCCGACACACGTCTCCAGATAGCCTTCCGGGAGCAGGTGGATAATCATGGCAGCCATTGGATTGGTCGGATGCCGCCGGGGCGTGTTTTCGGCAGCATGGTTTCGGCGACGGAAAGCCCGTTTCGGATCAAGCGGATATCATCGTCATCCGGCCCGAAAATCACGGACCCCTCTTTTCCCGGCTCTACCCGCAGCACCTCGTTGGCGCCGATGCCTTCATCGCACAACAGCGCTTCGGCGTGAGTGGTGACGAAAATCTGCCGGGTCGGCTTTCTTCTGCTCCGATCCAAATCAAAAAACAGTGCGGGCAGACGGCGGACAATCGCCTCGTGCAGCGATAGTTCCGGTTCTTCCAGCAGCAGCGGCCCGTCTGTATCGAACAATGACCACAGAAGTGTCAACAGTCGCAAGGTGCCGTCGGAAAGAGCCGCCTCATTCTGATAAGCGCCGGGCGAACGCCAGTGTTCATAATTCACCTTGAAATGCGGAATGCCGGTAACCCGGTCCTGTTCAACCGACAACGTCTTGAACCCCGGAACCGCAATCGTCAGGACAGCGTTGATTTTCTTCAGGCGGGCTTCTCTGGTTTTTGCGGGCGTGTTCCAGATCTGCGACACCAGGTCCCGGCCGTAGGGATCGTTTCGGTTCGGGGAAGGGGAAAAACTTTTCGGGTCCCGCACCAACTGCGGCAGAATGTGACGATAGCGGATCGACGAAAAGAAATTGGCGATCTCACGAAAATCCCTGTTCGTATTGACCTGTTGCAGCGCCGTTTGTGTGAGACGCACCTCATCGGCGGCATCGGGTTTGTCCGGTCGCTCGAGGATGGTGCGGCCTTCGCGTGATACCGCTTCACGGCTGACCAGAGGGACGCCGTTTTTCCCGGAAAAAGCGAGCTCATAGCGCCATGTGTTGTCCAGCGTGACGGAAATCAGAACGTCCGACGATGGCCGGGCATCGAGATAGCGCACCGCTTTCATGCCGCCTCGTATGGCCACCGCCGGGGCCAGGCCGTCCAACGCCACATCATGCAGAAACCGCAGGGAATCGAGAAAATTGGATTTTCCCGAGGCGTTCGGGCCGATGAGAAAGACGCGTTTTCCGCAGGCCACCGTGACGTCGCCGAAGTTCTTCCAGTTTTTCAGATGAATTCCGGTGAAAATCATGGAAAGTCTCCGCTCCTTCCCCTCGATGCGGCGCGGTTTTGAACTCACGGCATTCTACATCAGTTTTCGCTGTGGCGCCACCGGTAAACCGAAAAGAGAGAAACAACCGGCTTTTGCCGCCCCGATTTAATCACGGGAACTGCCCGCGATATGGCTTGACGCGAAAAGCCCGCCTCATCCGCCGTCCCCTCGCCCCAACCGGACTGACTATAACTTGGCCGGGAATTTGAGCGCTCAGCCCTTGCCGCCGGTTTTATTGTAGCCGTATTGTAGCGTTTATTGTAGCCTGGTTGCAACGGCGGCCCTGCAATACACTTTGCGGCCAAGCTGACATCGCGTTGGCTAAAACTCGACGTGAGCAACTTATGTTGTGGCCCTGCACGAATGTCCGCCCTGACGGGAGCATTACGCTGAAGGCCTGTTCTCCAAAATGCGCCAGTAACCGGATTTTCTGGAGCCGACACGTTCAATCAACCCTGCCGCCCGGAGCGCCCTCATGCTCTTCGCTATTGTCACCCGATGTTTGCCGGTCAGTTCTGCAAGTTGCACCTGCGTCAGGGTTCCGTCGCGGCGCATCAAACCCAGAATCTCATTTCGAATAGTGTTTTTGGTCGCCTTTCCGGAGTGGTTCACAATTTCTTGAGCGTTCGCGTTCGACGCCCCGTTTACACCCGCATGTTCATCTCCGTTATTTTTCGAGCTGTGCGGCATGACTTTCAACTGGTCATAATAGTGGTTTTTGTTGAACAGCGTCACCTTGAACAGCGCATCGGATGCATAGAACTCAGGCTGCAACGGGAAGCCTTCGTACTCACCGATAATGCGTCTGATGCCCGATGTATAATTCTCGATATAGTCGAGCTTGTCGAGGGCTTTGACCAATATCGGGTTGCGCTTCGCGTTCGCTCCGTTCAGGATGTCTTCAATTGAGAGACCCTCGGGAACTCCGCCCGGAGAATAAATCTCGATACGGTTATCGAACACAAAGACGCGGATATCCGCGGATAATGTATAGTCGCGGTGGCAATAGCAATTCAGGATTGCTTCCCGAACGGCTTTGGCCGGGTAATCGGGGAGCACCGTGCGTTGCGGACTGCCTGTAATCACCACCCGTTCCCGGATGACCAGCTTCATATAATCCATGGCCTTGTCGATTTGTTCGGCGATGGAGCCGGAATACTCCTTTTTGTCGAGAAACGTGTCGACCTTCAGGCCCTCAAACACGGCGATTTTCGTCACAAACGGGTTGGAGGCGCTGAGAATCAACCCGGCATTGTTGTAATTTCCTCCGGGCTTGCGGATCTCCAGTCCGAAATCATCGAAGACAATGCCGCGGTCAGCCAGACGCTTTGCGACATAGGAAAAATCAAGCGTATCATACGGCGTCAGCTGACGTTCGTACTGGTGGGCAACATCCGAAATCAGCATGCGTTTGATTTCGTCGTCGCTGGCTCTGCTGTTCAGGAACGCGACAATTTCCGCCTTCAACTCGTTTTTCGGAGGAAAGTCCCTTTTGAATTCCTCGAAGGTGTGCTCGTTTTTCACTGACCTGCTCCTGACCCCGCAGTATTCCACGATCGTCATTCCGGCCATGGTATACAGGTTCGGATCGATATCTTCGGATATTCCGGCACGTTGGAGATTCTCTACAGGCCTGCGCGTGTCGGAACCTGAAGACGGTGCACTTTTATCACCTTTGGCGGTTCAGCGCCACTCTTCGTGGAAATCATATTTCGACGCTCCCGGTTATCGGGGTGTCGGGCGCCATGGAACCACCCGGGGATTGCAATTCACCCGGGGCGTCTGTAAGAATGACGCCGCCGCGCAATCCGATCACGGAGCGGCGCCGGAAATCTTTTTCCGCCGTTTACGGTTTTTGTTCGAGGGGGGAGGTTGTCTGCCATGACGCGCTGGTTTGTTTCCCGGCATCCCGGGGCGGTGGACTGGGCGAAACACCGCACCCTGCGGGTGGATCGTTTCGTGTCCCACCTCGATCCCGCGGAGGTCGCCGCCGGTGACGTGGTGATGGGCACCCTGCCGGTGGACATCGCCGCCGAAGTCTGCCGCCGCGGCGCCTCCTTCTACCATCTGCGCCTCAACGCTTCCGAAGACCAGCGCGGCCGGGACCTCTCCGCCGATGATTTGCGGAACCTCGGCGCCGGGCTGGAGAAATACTTGGTGACAAGACTGGAGGACGACGATGAGCTTTGAGTTCGATGTCCATGTCTGCCTGGTTTCGGCGCAGCCGGTGCCGAACCTGCTGCCGGTAATCGACCCTCAACTGGGGCCGCGGGAGAAGAAAGTCATCCTGCTTGTTTCCCGCGAAATGAAAGCCCGGGCCGACAATCTGCGGCGGGTGTTGAAGAGCCGCGGCGTCACCTGTGAAGACATCGAATTTGAAGACGCTTATGACTACAACACCATAAGAGATAAGCTGCTCGATTGCCTGGCCGGGTATGACGAAAACACCCGGATTGTCCTCAATGTCACCGGCGGCACCAAAATCATGACGGTGGCGGCGCAGTCGGTGTTTGACGTGGCCGGGCGGCCGATGTTGTATGTGCGGGAATCCGACAGCGCCGTGATGATGTTCACCGGCGGCGGCGGTCCGCAGGAACAGACGCGGCTTGGCACGCGCTTGACCCTGACGGAATACTTCCACGCCTACGGATTTGACGTGGAAAAGAGCGCTCCGCCCGTCGACCGGCCGGATTTCGCCCGCACGCTCATCTCCCGCCCCGGGGAATTCGACAGGCCCCTCTCGGTGATGAACGGCATCATCGCCGAGGGCCGCAGGGCCGACCGTCATCAGCAGGAGTTCGTCATCGAGCCGGATAAGCTGACGGAGTTGGAGGACTTGATCACGTTGTGCGTCTTCCACAAACTGGCGCGGCGTTTGGGCAGAAGGCTGATCTTCGTGAATGAGGCGGCGTTGAAGTTTGTTTCCGGCGGCTGGTTGGAAGAGTATGTGTATCAACAGCTCGGCGCCGTCGGCAAGGGCCGCGTCGATGACAAGGCTCTCGGTCTCACCATCACCAGACACAAGGCGGCCAACGAGCTGGATGTCGTGTTCCTGGCGGCGAACCGGCTTCATGTCGTGGAATGCAAAACCGGCAGGCTGGCGGAGGAAAAAGGCGGCGCCGTGCTCTACAAGCTCAATTCCATCAGGAAGGAAACCGGGTTGAACCCCCGGGCGATGCTGGTGAGCTACCGCGCTGTCGACAATTCGGCGTCGGCCCGGCAGCATCCGCATACCGACAGGGCCAGGGAGCTGGGCATCAAAGTTATCCAACACGAACAATTGAAAAGTCTCAAAAATCATTTGGAAACGTGGATTTCGGAAATATAACGTGAGGGTGGGGAATTATGCCGGGAACGGACAACGGAAAGGATGGAGCCATGAATTTGCTTGATGCGTCAAGCCGCGTGGGCTTTGCGGCCATCGTGCACGACATGGGCAAGTTCGCCCAGCGCACGGAAAGCAGGGATAAATCCCGTTTCGGCGCCGACCTGCTGGATGGCAACATCACCGTCTATTGCCCGTTCAACAAGACGGGCGGCTTCCACACCCGCATCCACGCCGCCTACACCGCGCTGGCCTTCGATGAACTGGAGAAACGCTGGCCCGATGTCATCAAGGGCGATATGGCGCCCTTCGCCTCCCGCAGCGCCGGCGAAAACATCACCGACAGCCTGATCAACGCCGCCGCCGCCCACCACAAGCCGGAAACCTTTCTGCAATGGGTGGTCGCCACCGCTGACCGCCTGGCCTCGGGCTTCGAGCGCGACACGTTCGAGGAGTACAATCAGGCCTCCGGGGAAAAATCGGAAACCGGCAAAACCTTCTATCAATCCCGCATGATTCCGCTGCTGGAGGAAATCAGCCTCGGCGAAGCGCCTTCGCCGAAGGCCAAAACCAAGCCGGGGGATTTCAATTTCTGTTATGCCCTCAAGGCGTTGAGCCCCGCCGGGATATTCCCGGTGGCGAAAGAAACCGGCGAGCCCGGCACCGATGCCGCGGCGCAGGCGGAATACGCCGCCCTGTGGCAGCAGTTTGTCGACGGCCTTGACCGGATTCCGAAATCCCACCGGACGTCATGGCCGCTGTGGCTCGACCATTTTGATTCCCTGTGGCTGACCTTCACCCATGCCATTCCGTCGGTTCCGGCCTTCAAAGGCTTCAAGCCCGATGTTTCGCTCTATGACCACTCCAAGGCGGTTGCGGCGCTGGCGGTGGCCTTGTGGCGCCATGCCCATGCCGCCGGCGGGGAGGATGCCGGGGCGGTGGCGGCGATGCGCGAGCGCAGTGATTTTGACGAAAAGAAACTGCTGTTGATTCAGGGTGATTTCTTCGGCATTCAGGATTTCATCTTTGCCGAAGGCGGGCAGACCAACAGGAACGCCGCGAAAATCCTGCGCGGGCGCTCGTTTCAGGTGTCGCTGTTCACCGAACTGGCGGCTTTGCGCATTCTCGAGGCGCTGGAGCTGCCGTCGACCAGCCAGATTCTCAACGCGGCGGGGAAGTTTCTCATCGTCGCGCCGAACACGGCGGATGTGGTGGAAAAGCTGAAATCCCTGCAGAAAGAGTTCGACGGGTGGTTCCTCACGCACAGTTTCGGCCTCGCCGGAATCGGCCTCGCGTGGGAGGCCGCCTGCTGCAATGATTTCACCGGCAAAACCGCCGGGGGCGAGAGCCGGTTCAACGGGCTGATGCAGCGCATCTTCCGCAGTCTCGACCTCGCCAAGCACCAGCGATATGACCTCTGCCGCGGCGATACGCCGGTGCTGGAGGCGGAGTTCCCCAACGGCGTCTGCCAATGGAACGGCAAACTGCCGGCGGACCGGGGTGAAAGCTCCTGCGCCCTCTCCCGGGATCAGAAGCTCATCGGCGACCGGTTGGTGAAATTCTCCCGGGTGTTGATTGTCCGGGAAGAGGACGCTGACCAGCTGAGGAATACCGATGACGTGTTGGAACTTCCGGTGTTCGGCTATCGGGTGATGTTTGCCGGGGACGAGGATATCCAGGGGAAATTCGGCCCTCTGGCTGAAACCGGGGCGCTGCGCCGCTGCTGGGATTTCAGCCTGCCGGAGAGTATGGATGAGCCGCTGTGGAAAGGGTATGCCCGCCGCTGGATCAACGGGTATGTGCCGAGATTTTCCGACAGTGACGTTGCGGCCGCTGCCGAACTGAAGAAATACGGCGCGAGGAGTGACGATGATGACGCTCTGGAGGAAGGGCGGTTCAAAACCTTCAACGATATCGCCTGGGAGGATCGTGAATCGGTCAGCGCCGACAAATGGCGGGGTCAGGTGGCGTTGATGGTGCTCAAGGGCGATGTCGACAATTTGGGTAAAATCTTCGAGAAGGGCTTGGGCCTCTCCGATGCCGACACCGTCAACCGCCCGACTTTCGCCAAAATGGCGGCGCTGTCGCGGCAGATGAACGCCTATTTCGCCGTGTATCTGCCGGCGCTGTGCCGGGAGGCCTTCCCCAACACCTATACGGTGTTCGCCGGCGGCGATGATTTCTTCCTCATCGGCCCGTGGCACTCCACCCAGAACCTGGCGTGGCAAATGGCCGGAGACTTCAGGCGCTATGCCGCCGAAAACCGGGAATTGCACTTCTCCGCCGGGCTGGTGATGAAGAAGCCCGGCGCGCCGGTGTACGCGCTGGCCGATGATGCGGAGGAGGCCATCAAAAGCGCCAAACGCCTGGAGGGCAAGAACGCCTTCAGCCTGTTCGGGGCGGTGGAACACTGGGATATCAAGGAGCACATCGACCAGGCCGACGCCGGGATAGAGGAGATCAAGGAACAGTACGGCCTCTCCACCGGCTTCATCTATTCCATGCTGAATCTGCTGGAGATGTCGCTGAAGGACGGGCGTCGCCATCCCGAAGCCCATATGTGGCGCAGCAAGCTCTATTATCGCGCGGCGCGGCTGCCCGGTCTGCCGAAGGACCGCCAGAACCGCCGCAACGCCATCACCCACATCGTGATGATTTTGGGCGACACCGGCATCAGCGGCCTCAAACAGGCCTTCCGCATTCCGCTGTTCAACCATTTTTACAGACAACGCTAAGGCAAGGGAGTGACACATGAGCCCACAACAACCATATCCGTACAGGCCGGGCGGGCCGGGTGGTCAGAGGCAGGAGTCCGGTTTTCGTCAAGGGGGAGGGCCTTCGCCCAGGAATGATCGGCAGGAAGAGCCGTCGCGCCTTTCCCAGGCGGACTTGGGCAGGATAGTTTTTGAGCCGCTGCCGCCGGATATTTTCAGTGACATCGCGAACAACGCCGCCGAGGTCGTCTCCCAAACCTCAAAAAACAAACGCACCCAAATCCGCAAGTTCTATGATGAGCTTGTGATGTGGAATGACCGCATTCAGTTCCGGCAGAGCGATTCCGAACGCAATGCCCTGTATAAGGAATCCGAACCGTTTATCAGGATGCTCAAGGCGAAGGTGACCTACGCCAAGGGACGGGACCATGTCGATGAAACATTTCTGAAGCTTTTCTCCCGTTGCATCGATCAGATCACATCCGTGGAAACCCTGAAGCGCGGCAAGCTCTTCATGGAGGCGTTCATGGGCTATTATCGGGTTTACGGGAAGGACTAGGAGACGCGTCATGCAATTACAGAATATTTCCCTGATTGAAGCGGACATGGAAGTGGTGACCGGTTTGCGCATCGGCGCGGGCGACGGTGAAATGCACATCGGCGGCGTTGACAACCCGGTGATCCGCAACCCCGTCAACCAGCAGCCCTATATTCCCGGTTCCAGCCTCAAGGGCAAAATCCGCTCCCTGCTGGAATGGAAAAGCGGGCAGGTTCAGCCCAACGCTCTGACGTGGAAAGACTATGAGAAATCCAAAAGCGAAGAGGTTCTGCAGATTCTGCAGCTCTTCGGCGTCAGCGGTGATGCCAACCTGCCCGAGGCGGACCAGAAAAAACTGGGGCCGACGCGCCTTTCTTTCTGGGATTGCCCCCTCGATCAGGAGTGGGTTACGCGTCTCGTGAACGACAATCTGTCTCTGGTGGAAGTCAAGAGCGAGAACGCCATCAACCGCATTTCCGGCGTGGCGCAGAACCCGCGCCAGACAGAACGGGTGCCGCCGGGCGCCTCGTTCAAGTTCAAGCTGTCGTTCAAGAAACTCGACGGCGACGATGACACGTTGCGGACAACGGTGCTGGCCGGATTGAAACTGTTGGAGCTGGACAGCCTCGGCGGTTACGGTTCCCGCGGTTACGGCAAGGTGCGGTTCCGCAACCTCAAAATCGACGGCGTGGATAAAAGTGAAGAGTTTGAAGCTGTTCGTCCCTTTGAACAATAGAGGACGCCATGAAGATTT
>JAISTL010000127.1 GCA_031272615.1 Methylobacteriaceae bacterium
GATCTTGGCGTCCTCACCGCCGAGCTCGATGGCGACGTCGGTGTCGGGAATGAAGGTTTCCACCGCCCGGGCGCAGGCGACAACCTCCTGTACGAACGGCAGGCCGACAACCTCCGCCAGACCGATACCCGCGGAACCGGTCACCGTGACCGTCACCGGCGAATCCTGGTCGAGAAGCCCGATGGACGCCAGTTCGTCAACGCAACAGGACACCGTCCGCCGCACCTCCGAGAGATGGCGAGTATACACCTTGTGAAGGATGCGTCGCTCGGCACCGACTACAACCACCTTGACGGTCGTCGAACCCACATCGATGCCTATATATGCAAGTTCACTCATGCGGAACCTCCACCACAGCACCGGCCGAAATGATCTTTAACCGAGTCGGCCGTAATTTCAACTGGACAAAAAGTCAACCTTGGAACGATCATCGAATAGCGCACATCTTTCGGATTAAATTATGCAAAATAACCGGCTTTCACCCCCCAAAGACTTGCGGTTTCGATTTGAACGTTGTTCATGAACGTTGTTCAAGCACATTGCGAATCCAATGTCAAGAGAAAAGTGAAAGATGATTTTTCGCCAAGGCACATAAAAAATACGCTGAAATCCTGCAATTCAACGTATTTCCGAAGAGGCCGAAGAATAGCCGCCAAGCGGTTCACTTGTCATCATGAACGGGGAGACCATGCCCCTGATACGTTTTGAGCAGTGTTCATTTGAATCGGACCATACCCGCGAAGACCCGGGGACAATTCAATCAGCCCCCTTGGCGCCGGTACGCGGCTATCTGTTGCCGCCGGCCGGCGCCGGGCTTGGACACACCGAACGGCTGTACCAACGTGCATCGAAACTTGAAGATGCCGCAACTCGTCATCGTCGGCGAATCATTCTGAACCGCCACGATAGCATGAATTTTCCTTCTCTATCCTCTTTGCATTCCCATAGCACCTTGACAGTGGAGAAAAAATGCGTCAGCATACCCCATCGACAAATGCCCAAGTCTCAACCGGAATACAGCAGATTGCCATGCCCCGTACGTTGATCGCCCTTCTTGCCGGAGTCTTGTTATCATCGTGCGTCAGCGGGCAGCAGGACGGGACGGCTGAACCGACCCGCCCGCCCGGACCTGTTCCGGCACAGACACGGGAAGAGCTTGCCATGGGCGCCCCCCTGTTCACAAATCTTGCCGGCGTTCAAATCTCCGATATCATTTACCTGCCCGGAAAAGGTTATTGGCTGAGGAAGGGCGGCGGCAAAGCGGTCATCTGCACGAAAATCACCATCAGGGATCCCAAGGGAGGTCTGCATGACTACTGGGCCAGGTCGATCATCGACAATCAGGATGAACTCTCCGCAACACAATACCCCGCCAACGATTTATGCGCCGGGCAAATGCAGGGGAACACTCTTTCCCCGTTTCCGGAGTTCATGAAATATCAGCAGTCCGCCGTAAGGGCCGGGCTGGAAGTTCCCCGGGAAAAGCGGTGGTATAATACCAATCGCTGGTGAGGGAAACCTTCGGGAGACGACGCGGTCGTGAATGAAAATGCGACGCCGGGGCGCGAGTCGGCTTTGGGTGTTTCGACCCTGCCGACACGTTTTCATCGAAAACAAATCAGGTAAATCATACATTTTCCGGGAGACACACATGAAGCGCACAGCGATAATTCTCTTGCTCGGGGCTTTGTTGGCATCCTGCGCCGGACACCAGAGCGGAGAAGTCGCGGACGCCACACCTCTGCCGCGGCCGGTCACGCAGGAAATGCGGGACGTCATTATCGACGGAGCTCCTTACACTAAACGGCATAAAGTCGTCGATGCCGAAATATCGGATGTCTTTTTTCCGCGGCGGGATCCCCCGTGGGGCGCCAAAGCACTGGGCCTCACCTATGTTTGCACGAAACTCATGTTCCTGACCCCTTACGGCAAAACCAGAGAGATTTGGGCCTATTCCTTCATCAGAAGGGACGGAACGGTCAGAGAAACCGCCTATCCTGAACGGGGGAGGATGTGCCCCCCGGCGCCGGATGACGCCGCGATGCACCCGTTTCCGGAACTCGTGAAAGAGATTGAGAAGCGCGAAGACACTTGGGACATATTCAAGTCGCGGAACCGTTGGATTTGGACAGGCCCAACCCGCATCATACTGTAAGGCCGATGGCCGCAGGCTGTCATCAGGTTTGGAAACACAGCGGCATTTGCGGCGGAACCGGGGCCCACCTCCGCAAACGCCGGAAAGGACAGACGACACCGCCTGCCCTTTCCGCAAAAGAGACGCGTCATGCGTTTCAATGTCTCAGGCGAACAGCCGGACCGTTCGCCGATGAACATCCGTCCTCAGTACAACCCGAGGAACTTCCACCACAGTGAGCCCACCGTGATCCAGATGACCAGATTGACGATGGAGTAGCCGAAGCCCAGCAGCCACCAGGTCTTGAGATCCACGTATCCGGGACCGAAGAACATCGGGCTGGCGGTGCCGCTGTAATGGGTGATTGCCAGGCAAAGGTTGGCGGTGAAGCCCAACAGCAGCGCCGCGGCCATCGGCGGGGCGCCCGCCGCCACCGCCACCGCCACAAAGGCGGCGTACATGGCCGAGATATGCGCGGTCATACTGGCGAAGCCGTAGTGGGAATACATGTAGATGATAATCAACACCACCAGAGCCGTGAAGCCGGTGATGCCTCCCAGTGATGCCGCCGCGACTTGGGCGAACCACGGAATGAAGCCCGTCTTGGCCAGCTGCCCCGCCAGAGCCACCAGGCTGCCCATCCAGATCAGCGTGTCCCAAGCGCCGGTTTCATTGAGCATGTCCTTCCACTCCACCACCTTGAACAGCAGCAGCACCGACACCGCCGCCATGGCCACCACCGTGGCGTTGAGCTTGTTGTAGGACGACGTGCACCACAACACCAGGGCAATCAGGAAGGTCACCGCAAGAATTTTCTCCTGACGCGACATCGGCCCCATTTCGTCGAGCATTTTGACGGCATGGGCCTTCGCTTCCGGGGAATTCTTGAGTTCAGGCGGGAAGACGATGTACATCAGCAGCGGGTGCAATACCAGACAGATCGCCGCCGGCACGCAGGATGCCAGCAACCAGCCACCCCAGGTGATATCGACTCCCGCCGCCTCCTTGGCCAGCCTGACGATCAGGGCGTTGCCGGCCATGGCCGTCATGAACGTGGCGCACAGAATGCCCTCGCACTGATAAACCGCCTGCACCAGATAAGCGCCGGCGCGCCGCGAAGTCGGCCCCGGCTCGGACCCCAGCGCCGTTGAAATGCCGCGGATAATGGGGAACATGATGGCGCCGGCGCGCGCGCCGCTGGACGGCGTCAGCGGCGCCAGCACCAGGTCCGTCAGCACCAGCGAATACCCCACCTTCAGGGTGCTGTCGCCCAGCGCCCGCAGGAACCAGTAGGCGATTCTCTGCCCGAGGCCGGTCTTGAGAAAGGCCCGGGAAAAGATGAACGCGCTGACGATGAGCCACATGGTGGCGTCGCCGAACCCCGCCAGCACTTCGCCGGGCTTCAGGGTGTTGGTGAGCGCCACAATGGTGATGCCGATGAAGGCCACCGCGCCGATGGGCAGCGGACTGAGGATAAATCCGAGGATGATGGCCACCGTCAAGGCAAACAGGTGCCACGCCTGGGGCTTGTCAGCCAGCCCTTCGGGGATCGGTATGATGAACCAGATGATCAGCCCCACAGCAACAGTGATGAGGCCTTTCCAGAAATTGGGGGTAAACTGCATGATCTATTTCTCCTTATTCCAAGTGTTTTAGACCAGGGGAAATATATCTTCAAGTATTGCGGAACGCTTATTCAGTATAATTGTCGCAGTATTCGGCAAGCGCTTCCCGGGCAATCCCGCAGGGAAAGGTATAGCAGACAGAAAAAGCGGTACAACCCTCACTTCGCCGAATTATCGACTTGTGCGCCCGGAAAATTGCCGCAGGGTGTCGCAGGCCCGCCGGACCGCTTTTGACGGCTCGAAGTGCCATGTACCCGGCGCGGATTATTCCCCGAAAATCACCGGGTGCGGCAGCCGGCCGATTTGGCAAAGACTCGCCAGTCTCACCTCCGGATTGCCCGAAAGCCGCGTGTTCTCCAGCCCCACCAGGCTTTCCCGGGACGTCAGCAGGCAGGAGAGTTCTTCTCCCACCCGGCACTGAGCGCGTAAGCTGACCCCTTCCCGCGTGAACCCGGGACTCTCTGGCATTCCCGTCTCTGAAACAAGACGCGCGGCATAAACATAGCGTTTGCCATCTTCCGGCTCGATGATGGGGTTGGCGACCACAAATACCGGCGCCGGAAACGGCGTATCCTCGTGCAGCGCCAAAGGCAGCTCGGCAATAATCTTCGGCGCTTCCGGCGGAGTGAACTCCTCCCACCACGGCGTGCCGGCCCGATGATGCACCGGAATCAATCCGAGATCTCCCCGCGACGCCTTGACCGCCGCGATCACCGCGGCGGCGTCGGCCAGCGGTTGGTAGGGAACCGTGAAGCCGAAATTGAATCGCGCCACATCGCGCATCAAATCCGATTCGCCTTCCACGGCGCCGAAAACAGTGTACGGCGCCTGCACCCAGGTGAATGTGGAGATGATCACCCGCCACACGTTTTCCACGCACGTGAACGGCAGCAGCCCGCGATGCCGCTCGGCACGCTGCCGCAGAACCTCGTTTTCTCGTCCGGGACGGAACGCCGAGCCGGACTCCGACGTCTTCTTCACCTCGATCAGCCGGCCGATGATGTCGCTGCGTAACAGCAGCAGCATATGCAAAGCTTCGTCGATGGAATCAATCTGCGCCCGGATGGCTGTCAAATCCGTCGGCCCGGAGGGTACACCTTTTTTTGTCATATGCGTCTCTTAATTCAGGTTTGAATCGCGCCGCGGCGGCGACGGTTCACTATAATCGATTGCCGCCAACTATCCAGAGCGAATCGCACGAGCCGCCGCGCTCCGCTGCAACTCAAAAAATCGCCGCGGCGGCACATAATAAACGAAATATTATCAGTTGGTTCGTTATTCTGAGTTTAAAACAACCCGTCATCCGAGGGCGGAGAACCGCGCCGGCAGCAGGCTTTCTCCGGCGGTTCCCGAAACCGGTTGCACAAAAGAGCGAGACGCCGCCACCATGTATTCCGCACGCGAAACCATCGAAAAAACCATCAACCGGATTGTGTTGAGAAGTTCCCGATCCGAAGTGTTTACCCGGGTCTACGACGAGATGGCGCGGGTGGAAGCTGCCGCCGCCGATTCCCGTTCCCGGGCCGGGTATTCACTGGGTCCACTGGACGGCGTTCTGGTCTCGGTCAAGGATTCCTTCGACATTCAGGGCGAAGCCACCACCGCCGGCTCGAAAACACGCCGCGACGCCCCGCTGGCCCGGGAAGATGCGGTGGTCGTCAAGCGTCTGCGACGGGCGGGCGCGGTCGTCGTCGGCAAAACCAACATGTCGGAGTTCGCCTTCACCGGCCTGGGCATCAACCCGAATTTCGGCACACCGGAAAACGCTCTTGACCTGATGCGCGTTCCCGGCGGTTCTTCCGCCGGCGCCGCCGTGTCCGTCGCCGAAGACACATCCGTGATTGCCGTCGGCACCGACACCGGCGGCTCGGTGCGCATTCCGGCGTCGTTCAATGGTGTTGTCGGCTTCAAACCGAGTGTCGGCCGCATCCCGACCGACGGAGTGTTTCCCCTCTCCTATAGCCTGGATACCGTCGGCCCGTTGGCGCGCACGGTGCAGAGCTGCGCCGACGCCGACGCCGTGATGGCCGGAACCGAACCCGCCCCCCTGCCCGACATCTCCCTGAGCGGCCTGAGCATCGCCGTGCCGCGCGGCTTGCTGTTCACTGACTCCGATGCCGCGGTGCTGGAAGGCTTCGAGCGTTGCCTGTCGCTGCTTTCCGCCGCCGGCGCCAAAATATCGGACATCACCGTTGACGACCTGCTCGACGCGAAGACACGCAGCCTCGGCCCCCATACCATCGCCTCGATGGAGGCTTGCGCTTTTTTGCAACCGTATCTGGAACGCCAGAAGGAGGCGATGGACCCCATCGTCCATGCCGGATTGTCGCGCGGTCTCGCCGCCCCGGCCACTGCTTATATCCTCGCCATGCGCCGCCGCGCCGAGCTGGTGGAGGAGATGCAAAAGCGCCTCCTGTCCGTCCATCTTGTGGCGCTGCCGACAACGCCCATCCTCGCACCGTTGAAAAAACCGCTGATCGATGACCCGGACCTCGCCGTGACCACCGATGACCTTATTCTGCGCAACGCCTCGGTGGCCAACTATTTCAACATGACGGCAATCAGCCTGCCGATGCCGCGCATGACCTTCCCGTCCGGTTTCATGCTGATGGCGCGGCACAACGCTGACCCGTTCCTCCTCGCCGCCGCCAGGGCGGTGGAGAGCCTGTTCTTCGACAACGACGGATAAGGGCTGGTGGACGGGGTGGACGCGGTGAACTCATCTGCCTGCTCCGCCGGTTGATGTGTCCATGGCCGGTGGGCGGCGCCCGGGCGCGGACGCCTCGGCCTGGAGACCGCCTGCACCACCGCGACGCTTGCCGGCTGCGCCGGGTTCAGCATGCGGTTCTGAGCCCCGAGCCGGACATCGCGGCGGGCGCTTCAGTATTCGCCGAACTTCTCCCGGATGGAGGCGGGAAGCCGCACCCGGGGCTTGAAGGCCGGATCGCCCAGCGCCGCAAATGCGCCGCTGCGATAATCCCCCGGCGTGCGCCCATAGGGCAGCGGTTCGCCGCCGCTCCCGAACAACACGCCGCCCGCCCGTTCAAGGATGAGCCCGCCGGCGGCGGTATCCCATTCCATGGTCGGGCGGCAACGGATATAGACATCCGCCTGCCCCTCGGCCAGCCAGCAGAATTTGACGGCCGATGAAGCGACCCGCCGCCGGATGATCGGCAACGCCGCCATGATGTTTTCTTCTTCGTCGTCTCTGTGGCGGCGGCTCACCAGGGCAACTCCGCCTTCCGCCGGCATTTTCCGGGCGCTGATCCGCTTCCATTCCGGCGGCGCGCCGTCCGGGAGCCGGGCCGTCCGGGCGGTTTCCCCGGCAATCCACACATCATCCGTTTCCGGCGCGGCAATGGCGGCGGCAACAGGGGTTCCGTCTTCAATCAGCGCGATATTGACGGTATATTCCCCTTCGGGGCGGATATAGTCCCGGGTGCCGTCCAGCGGGTCCACCAGAAAGAAGAAGCCGCGCCCGCCCACGCGTGTTTCCCGTTCCTCCGAGACAACGGGAACCTGCGGAAACGCCTGTGACAACATATCGAGAATAAGGGCTTCCGAATGTTTGTCCGCGTCGGTCACCGGGCTGCCGTCCTCCTTGTAACGGATGGAACCGATGTCCCGGCGCATCGTCCGGAGCAGCCGCCCGGCGCCAACGGCGATACCGGCCAGTTCCTCGGAAAGGGAATCGGCGGAAGAACGGGAAAGGATCATGTAGCGGCTCCGCACCATCGTTGGAAGAAGAGTTCTCCGGCTTCATCGCGCGGCGCGTTCCGGGGCCGGACCCGGCAGGGAATGGCCTGTTCCGCCTGCTCGAACTCCTCCTCCATGAACCCGGCGAAACCGGCGGGCATCGGGCCGGTTGCCGGTTCCCGCGTCACGGCCTTTTCCTTCAGCAGAGCC
>JAISTL010000142.1 GCA_031272615.1 Methylobacteriaceae bacterium
GCCCAAGTCACCCCCGAAATCACACGGATGCTGGCTGTCATCGATGGTGAATTGACCCGCCGGGACATCATGGACCGATTGGACTTGAGAGATATCAATCACTTCCGGGAGGAGTATCAGCAGATTGCCGTGTCGGCCGGACTCATCGAAATGACCATTCCCGACAAGCCCAACAGCCGGTTGCAGAAATACCGGCTCACGCAAAAGGGCAAAGACGTGTTGCGGGCATTGTCACAACAAGGGCGGAACAAATAACACGCCCCATACCGGGAACGGCCCCCTGCGGGAATTATGGTGGAGCGGGTGACCTGCACCCGGGCAATTCGGTGGACAAACCGCGGCTTCAGCCGGTTGACCTGTCCCTGCCGGCGGCGCCGTCGTTGCGCGTGCAGCAAAACAACCGGGAGTTGGCGATGCGGGGGATGGAGGTTCCGGATGGCGTCGCCCCGCAACGACGCGGGGCGGCGAAAAAAGTGCCGTTCCGGACACAGCTTTAACTGTGGACGATCAATACCATTTCAATGCTGCACTGTCAAGCACCAAGGTTGTAGTTATCCACAAAATTGATGACTCATGTTATCGTGAAAATTCAAATATTTAGGTGAAATGTGGCGGATTTCACCGTTTGGGAGACGCGAACAAATCAGAAAAAATTTACAGTAAAAGTGAAAACTGATAGAAACCCCTGTTCCCGGTTTGCAAACGGCCGGCCGCCGCCTCTGAAGCTTCGTCCATACGGGTTTACAAAAACTTCACCCAGCGGCCGGAAAGCAGGCAAAACCCATGGACGGCAGCGGAAACGACACTACCTTTCATGGAGAGGGCAGGATCACCCGGGGAGTCGGGAAAAACGTCGGTTTCAAACCGCCGGACCGGCTCAACACCCGACGGAGGTTCACCGGACTTTCCCGGTGTTTTCCCACAGAAATCCGGGATAACGCTCTGACTTCAGAATGATGGTTATTGCAACTCATTCTTAATTGCATTAAGAACCGTAAGCGGCATCGAGGCGGAGCGCCGATTCATCCGCCGGAAAGGAACCATGCTGCGAGAACTGAACAGATTGGTGCGGGCCGCAACCCTCCCGGGAGGGCTGGCGCTCTTCGCCGCCTGTTTGCCGGCCCTGGCGGAGCCCGCGCCGGCAAGGCTCAAAGTGGCCACCACCTTCACCATCATCGCCGATATGACCCGCAATGTCGCCGGAGACGCCGCCGACGTGGTGTGCATCACCAAGCCCGGCGCCGAAATCCACAATTACCAGCCGACTCCGTGGGATATCCGCGAGCTCGCCGGCGCCGGTCTGGTGTTGCTGAACGGTTTCAATCTCGAAGCCTGGTTCGAGAAGTTCTATGACAACATCGAGGGCGTGCCGCGGGTGGTGGTGACCCGGGGCATCGAGCCCGTCGCCATCAACGAAGGCCGCCTCAGCGGCAAGCCCAACCCCCACGCCTGGCTGTCGCTCGATGCCGCCGCCGTTTATGTCGACAACATCCGCGACGCGCTCGCCGCCGAAGACCCGGCCCACGCCGACCTCTACCGGGAGAGTGCCGAAGGGTACAAGCAGCGGATCCGCCGCGAGCTGGAGCCGCTCATCGAGGATTTCGCCGGTTTGCCCGAAGGCAGGCGCTGGCTGGTGACCAGCGAGGGCGCGTTCTCGTATCTCACCCGGGACCTGGGGTTGAAGGAGCTGTATCTGTGGCCCATCAACGCCGACCAGCAGGGCACGCCCCTGCAGTTCAAGAAAGTCATCGACACCATCCGCGCCGAGCACATTCCGGCGGTGTTTTCCGAAATCAGCATGTCGGCCGAACCCGCCGAACAGATTGCCCGGGAAACCGGCGCCGAATACGCCGGGGAGCTTTATGTCGATTCGCTGACCGCCGCCGACGGCCCGGCGCCGACCTATATCGAGTTGCTGAAAGTCACCTATTCCACGATTTTGAAGGGGCTCGCCCATGACGACCGGTAATCCGCACCCCACGGAGCAGGAAGGCCTCTCCGTCCGCGACGTGGCGGTCACCTACCGCAACGGCCACACGGCGCTGCGCGAGACGTCCTTTTCCGTGCCCGCCGGCACCATCACCGCGCTGGTCGGCGTCAACGGTTCGGGAAAATCCACGCTGTTCAAGGCGATCATGGGGTTCGTGCCGCTGGCGCGCGGCGCCATCAGCATTCTCGGCATGCCGGTGGCCGAGGCGCTCAAACGCCACCTCGTCGCCTATGTGCCGCAGAACGACGATGTCGACTGGAACTTCCCGGTGCTGGTGGAAGACGTGGTGATGATGGGCCGTTACGGGCAGATGGGCCTGATGCGCATTCCCGCCGCCGCCGATTACGCCGCGGTGGACGACTCGCTCGCCCGCGTCGACATGACGGAGTTTCGCAAACGCCAGATCGGCGAGCTCTCCGGCGGCCAGAAGAAGCGCGTGTTCCTGGCCCGGGCGCTGGCCCAGAACAGTCGGGTCATCTTGCTGGACGAACCCTTCACCGGCGTCGACCTCAAAACGGAAGAGGCCATCATCGTGCTGCTGCAGGCGCTGCGCAGCGAGGGCCGGGTGATGCTGGTCTCCACCCACAATCTCGGCTCGGTGCCGGAATTCTGTGACCATACCGTGCTGATCAAGGGCACGGTTCTCGCCTACGGCCTGACCCACGACGTGTTTACCCCGGCCAATCTGGAAAAAACCTTCGGCGGCGTGCTGCGCCACTTCATCGTCCACGAGGGTGAAACCGGCGCGGCGCATCCCATCGGCGTCATCACCGACGACGAGCGCGCTTTGGTGCTGACCGGCGGCAAGGTGACCAAGGGCAAATCCGCGGAGCCGAGCGCATGAGTGTTCTCACTGAGCCGTTCCACTATTCCTTCATGCTCAACGCCATGCTGATTTCAGCGCTGATCGGGGGGCTGTGCGCCTTTCTCTCGTGTTATCTGATGCTCAAGGGCTGGTCGCTCATCGGCGACGCCCTCTCCCACGCCATCGTGCCGGGGGTGGCCGGCGCCTATATGCTGGGGCTGCCCTTTTCCGTCGGCGCGTTCTTTTCCGGCGGGCTGGCGGCGGCGGCCATGCTGTTTTTGAACCACCGCACGCGGCTGAGGGAAGACGCCGTCATCGGCCTGATTTTCTCGTCGTTTTTCGGCCTCGGCCTGCTGATGATTTCCCTGAACCCGACGTCGGTGGATATTCAAACCATCATCATGGGCAATATCCTCGCCATCTCCCCCGGCGACGTCGCCCAGATCATCGGCATCTCCCTGGTGGCGGCGGTGGTGCTGGGGCTTACCTGGAAAGACCTGATGGTGGTGTTTTTCGATGAAAGCCACGCCCGCGCCATCGGCCTCAACCCGCCGCTGCTCAAGGTGATGTTTTTCGCCCTGCTGGCCGCCGCCGCGGTGGCGGCGCTGCAGACCGTCGGCGCCTTCCTGGTGATTTGCATGGTCGTCACGCCCGGAGCGACGGCCTTTCTGCTCACCGACCGCTTTCCGCGCCTGCTGCTGCTGGCTGTCGGCATCGGCGCGGCCACCAGCTTCGCCGGCGCCTATGTCAGCTGGTTCCTCGACGGCGCCACCGGCGGCCTCATCGTCACGCTGCAGACGGTGGTGTTCCTTCTGGCGCTTGCGTTTGCCCCCAAACACGGCATGGTGGCGGCGCGGTTGCGCGCCCGGCTCGTCAGCCACCCGGAGGAGACCGTCTGATGTGGGAAACCCTGGCCGAGCCCTTCCGCTTTCCGTTCATGACCCACGCGCTCCTTGCCGCGGCGCTGCTGGCGGTGCCCATGGCGCTGCTCTCCTGCCTGGTGGTGCTCAAGGGCTGGTCGCTGATGGGCGACGCCGTCAGCCACGCCGTGCTGCCGGGCATCGTCATCGCCTATGTGCTGGGCCTGCCCTTTGCCGTCGGGGCCTTTGCCGCGGGGCTGCTGTGCGCCGTCGCCACCGGATTCGTCAAGGAAAACAGCCGCATCCCCTATGACACGGTGATGGGCGTGGTCTATGCCGGCATGTTCGGCCTCGGTTTGGTGATGTATGTCAACATTGATACCGACGTCCACCTGCAGCACATCCTGTTCGGCGATATCCTCGGCATCTCCAAGGCCGACATCGCGCAGACGGCGGTGATTGCCGCCGTCGTCTCCGTGGTGATGGCCCTGAAGTGGAAGGACTTTCTCCTCCACTCCTTCGACCCGGTGCACGCCAGGGTGCTGGGGCTTCGCACCTCCCTCATCTATTACGGCCTGTTGAGCCTGCTGGCGTTGACCATTGTCGGGGCGCTGCAGGCGGTGGGGCTGATTCTCGCCATCGCCCTGCTCATCGCCCCGGGCGCCGTGGCCTTCCTGATGGCCCGCACCTTCCGCGGCATGCTCTGTCTGGCGGTCATCGTCTCGGTCAGCGCGTCGCTCGGCGGAGTGTATCTGTCGTTCTTCATCAACGGTGCGCCGGCGCCGATCATCGTGCTGCTGATGACGGCGATGTTCATGGCGGTGCTGGTGGTGTCGAGCCGGCGGATTCGCCGGGCGGAAGCGGCGGTTTATCCTCCGGCGTCCACATCGTCATGAGTTCGTCGAACAGAAGCTTGCCGTAATAGGCGGAGCCGGCCCGCGAGAAGTGTACGAAATCGATGAAATAAGGCTCGTCGCCGCCGGCGATTCTCAGGTTGTCGGTGAAGAACAGCCGCGCCGGTTCGATGAACATCACGCCGGAATCGCCGGCGAAGCGTTCGTTGAGAGCGTGTTTGAGCGCCGCGTCGGCGGCGTCGAGTTCCGGCTGGGAATACACCAGTCTGGCATCGTCGGGCAGGGCGAGGTCACCGGTGATGCGGCTGATGACGATGAAGGGGCCGCGGGCCACCAGGCGCCGGGAATTGCCCAGCACCAACACCGCGGAGCCGTTGGCGCGAAGCCGCGCCACGAGGTCGAGCAGCTCCCGGGTGCGCTCGGGGGTGAGGTCCCAGTAGGCGCCGAGAATCACCAGTTCCGGCCGCCGCTCCAGGGTGAGGTCGAGAATCTGGCGTTGCAGCGCCCGGCAGCCGTCGGGCGCAGGCGTCTCCGCGTCTCCCGGAATGGGCGCGCAGGCGCCGACAGTGGTTTCCGCCGTCTGATAACCGATGGTGCGGAACAGCGGCTCCAGACCGAAATAGAAATGGGCCATGGTGCTGTCGCCCCACAGCAGCACCGTCCTGCGCCCTTTCGGGAAGCAGGTTTCGGAGGAGAGGTCGATGCGGTAGTCCGCCCAGGCGAAGAAGCACGTGCCCCAACGGACGTGCTCGATGGGGTTCGGGCTTTCCTTTTGCGCCAGCAGCGTCTGCATCCGCCCGGAATAGCGCTCGGGCCAGCCCTTGGCGCGGATGGTAACGGCGGCGCCGGCAATGACGAGGAGCAACGCCAGGCCCGACATCGTGAACACGACGGTGCGGGTGAACAACCGCCGGTTGCGCCGCGGCGGCTGCTCGACAAAGCGGTACAAAACCGCGGCGAGGACAACCGCGGCCAGCGGTCCGCCGACCCTGAACGCCGGGGATTCATGGATGAACCAGGCGCCGTGCCCGGCAAACCACAGCCCGGCGAACACATAGACCGGCCAGTGGATGAGATAGAGGGAATAGGAAATGCGGCCGACAAACCGGGCCGCCGGGTTGCCGAGAAGACGGAGCACCGGGCTTTTCCCCAGTTCTCCGGCGGCAATCACCAGGCCTGCGCCGATACACGGCAGCAGCGTCGCCACCCCGGGAAAGGGCGAGCGCTTCGTCAACAGGGCCATAGCGGCGGCGATGCCGGTGAGCCCGGTGAGCGCCAGAAGCGTCGCCCACCCGTTGCGCCGCTCCGC
>JAISTL010000153.1 GCA_031272615.1 Methylobacteriaceae bacterium
GGCCGCGGCTATGAGTTCCTCGCCGATTTCCTCATCCGGCTCGATGCCCTGAACCCGCAGGTCTCCGCCGTCATCGCCAAAACCTTCAGTCCGTGGCGCCAAATGGAGCCCGGGCGGCGGGGCAAAGCGCGGGAAACCCTTGAGAAACTCGCCCGGCACACGCTCTCCCGCAATCTGGCGGAGATTGTCGAGATGATGCTGAAGGATTGACCCGTCGCGGCGGGAAATACGCCGCCGCATCACAAGGAAACCGGATGAGCGCCTATTCCCCTGTCCGTCTTGCGGTTGCGCCGATGCTGGCCTGGACGGACAGGCACTGCCGGTTTTTCCATCGCCTGCTGACGCGCAAAACCCTGCTCTATACGGAGATGGTCCATTCCGGCGCTCTTCTCTTCGGCGACCGGGAGCGGTTTCTCGCCCACTCCGCCGAGGAGCATCCGCTGGCATTGCAACTGGGCGGGAGCGACCCGGACATGCTGGCGAAGGCCGCGAAAATCGTCGAAGACCACGGTTTCGACGAGGTCAACCTCAATGTCGGCTGTCCGTCGGAACGGGTGCAAAACGGTTCCTTCGGCGCCTGCCTGATGCTGGAACCGGCGCTGGTCGGCCGCTCGGTCGGCGCCATGAAAGCCGCGGTGTCCATTCCCGTCACGGTGAAATGCCGCATCGGCGTCGATGAGCAGGACAGCGGCGAAGCTCTCGACGCCCTCACCCGGGAATGCGTGGCAGCGGGAGTCGACGGCCTGATCGTCCACGCGCGCAAAGCCTGGCTCAAGGGCCTTTCGCCCAGGGAGAACCGCGATGTTCCGCCGCTGGATTACCCGCGGGTTTACCGGCTCAAACAGGACAACCCCGCCCTTGCCGTCAGCATCAACGGCGGCGTCGTAACCCTGGCGCAGGCCCGGGCGCATCTGACGCAGGTCGACGGGGTGATGATCGGGCGCGCCGCCTACCAGAACCCGGCGCTGCTGCTCGATGCCGACCCGGACATCTTCGGCACGGCAGCCCCCTTCTCCGACATTTTTCAGGTGGTGGAGGCGCTGGAACCCTACATCGCCCGGCAGATGGAGCGGGGGGAACGCCTGGCCGACATCACCCGGCACATCCTCGGCCTGTTCAACGGCCGGCGCGGCGCCCGCGCCTTCCGCCGGCATCTCGCCACCGCGGGCATGGCCGACGGCGCGAGTCTTGAAACGCTGCGGGAGGCTGTCAGTCTATTGAGAAGAGGTTGAGCTTTCACCCAAGCCGTTTTCCAGAACGGCAAATGCCCGCAGCACGACGATACCGGAAGCGATGGCGGCCAGCCACCAGCTTTGCCAAATACCATGTGCAATGACAGATACAGCGAAAACTGTGGCGAAATACACATAGTATTGCCGATATGACGAAGCGGAAAGTTTGCTGATCCGCAAAATGGTGTTGATGCAAAGCGCCAGGGTCAAAACCGCGCCGATGCAGCCAAGTTCATACCAAATCTGCAACGCGCCGTTATGGGGGTGGATACTCTGAAACGCCCGACGTTCGGCCGGACTGAAATGCAAGCTTCGCACCTTTTGGTCGGCGAGAGCGAAGCGGCTGCTGTTGAACCCGGCGCCGGCAAGGGGGCGCAGGTATATCACCGAACCGAAAACTTTCCAGATATCAACCCGTTCCTTGGCGTGGGCGCGTTCAAGCGCCTCATACGTCGCATTGGTAAAAACCCGGTCGGTGATCATTCCGCTGATCGGCGCCAGCACGATAACGACACTGACGGTTAAAATCATGCACACGCTTGCGAAGCGCGGCGCCGAAACCACCAACAGCAAGGCGCATACGGCAACCGCCGCCGCCAGCAGAGACGCATCGCCCTCGGTAAAACAGCCGACCAGTCCCAGCCCCAGCGTCAGGACGGCCACCAGCAGATAAAACTTCCTCCTGCCGGATACCGGCAGCAATAAGGCTCCTTTTCTGGCGTTGAGAAAAAAGGGGATGCTCAAAAACAACAGTATCAATATGGAACGATTGAACATGGCGGGCTGCGTCCGACTATGCATCAACCGGGACAGCGCCAGATCGGTGTTGAATTCCGAAATCAAAAAAAAGCAGGCCAGTATTATTGTTGCAGCCAAACACAACAGGTGACGCGGTCTGAGTTTTTCCGGCAGATTGTATACGTCATAGGTGAGACATATCGTCAGCAAAACCACTTCGCCCCACTTGGCCAGCGAATGAACAGGTCGAATACTCCACGCCGCCGACGCGAGGCACCACAGTATGATGAGAGTCGCAATCACTCCCCCCGTTGACGACAGCATTCCCCTGCAACCCGAAACAAACGAACCGACTGTCAACCGTTCCCTATCGGCGATCATCAGGCACAGGAAAATCAACAGAAAAACAAGAGGGCCGCCTCTCGACACAATCACGACGAACAGCGGGATCAATGCAAACAGATAACACGCCAGCTCGCGGAAAAACAAACTTGAACAATGAGGGCGAAAACGCATCAAATACCCTGAAAAATGCGGCAAGCGCTATGGTTCTTTCTGTTCTGCATCGTGCGGCAACCTGACCCGATGCATATAGACTGCCCGGCTTGCAAACACAAGTCAACAGAATCTCTCGTGCTGTCGTATAACTGTATCGGGCTGTTCAAACAATACTTCCATCCCGATGATGTGGTTTTGCCGGTGGAATTCACAATTTTCCAAGAATATTGCTCTCATACTGTTAAAATATGTTTACGTTTATGCTCACTTGCCGCATCGGTTGCTCTTCATCCGGGGATGCGATAGAATCAGCGGTCGGCGGCGGTCTCAGGTTGCTCTTCGGGCGCGAATGCGTTAGAACCGCTTCCGCCATCCCGCATCACGCCGTTCGGAGGAACTGCATGCACTCACTCATCGACACCATCCGCGGTTCATTGTGCCCGGTCCACAAACAGGGATACCTGTTCGTCTTCATCGCGCTTGTCGTGACGCTCATTCTTCGCGGGTTCTGGTCACCGCTGGGATGGATCGGCCTGATCATCACCCTGTGGATCGCCTATTTCTTCCGGGACCCGACACGGGTGACGCCGCAGGACGTCAACCTGGTCATCTCACCGGCGGACGGCAAAATCAGCCAGGTTACCAAGGCGCTGCCCCCCAGAGGGTTGGACCTCCCGGAGGAGCCGATGACCCGCATTTCCATATTCATGAACGTGTTTGACTGTCACGTCAACCGTTCGCCGGCGGCGGGCGCCATCCGCAAAATCCTGTACCACAAGGGCGTTTTTCTCAATGCGGAACTGGACAAGGCCAGCGAGGAAAACGAGCGTATGGCGTATCTCCTCGATACCGCGGGTCATGGACCGATGGTATTCGTGCAGATTGCCGGGTTTGTGGCCCGGCGTATCGTTTCCTTCGTCGGCGAAGGGCAGCGGCTGGATGCCGGCGAACGCTTCGGCCTCATCAGGTTCGGCTCGCGGCTCGATGTCTATCTCCCGGACAGCGTTGACGTCATGGTGGGAATCGGCCAGCGCGCCGTGGCCGGAGAAACGGTGCTGGCCTCCTTCGCTGAGCCGGAAACCGGACACGTCTTCAAAGCCTCATAAGCGGAGCGCAACAGAAAAAAGAGAGCATCATGAGCGACGTCAGCGACCTCTTCCAATCCTACGTTCCGGAGCCGCCCAAGGAGAAGAAGCGCATTCTCGGGCCCATCCCGATTCGGCTCATCGTTCCCAACGTCATCACCCTGGTGAGCCTGTGGCTCGGACTGACGGCCATCCGTTTTGCCTTTGAAGACCGTTTGGAAACCGCCATCTGGTGCATCGTTCTGGCGGCGGTGCTCGACGGCCTGGACGGCCGCGCCGCGCGTTTTTTCAAAGGAACGTCACGGTTCGGAATCGAGCTGGATTCGCTCGCCGACGCGGTCAACTTCGGTGTTGCCCCGGCGCTGGTGCTGTACCATGCCGGATTGCGGAGCATCGGTTCCGTCGGCTGGCTGGCGTCTCTGCTGTTTGCCGGCGCCGTTGTCCTGCGGCTGGCGCGCTTCAATGTGATGGCCGATGACCCGCACCGGCCGGAATGGCAGAAGAATTTCTTCACCGGCATGCCGGCGCCGGCGTGCGCGGGCACCGCCATGCTGCCGTTGTACATCGCCCAGATGTTCAACACGACGCCGCAGTTTGACGGCGTGGCGGCGGCGCTGCTCAGTGCGGTCTATGTGGTCGGCATCGCGTTCCTGGCGGTCAGCAAAATTCCGGTGTATTCCGGCAAGACTCTCGGCAAAAAAGTTTCCCGCAAGATGGTCGCGCCCATTCTGCTGGGGTCGGCGTTGTGTTTCGCCCTGATTATCAGCTTCAAAATCACGTCGCTGGCGGTTCTCTCCATCATCTTTCTGCTGACCATTCCGTTGAGCGCCATGCGCTATCGCACGCTCGAGCGGCAGCACGAGGCGGAAAAAAGCGTTGCCACTGATTCACAATAAGTCGGCCGGCTTTTCGGCAATGAGTCGGTTTCCTGTTGACTCTTTTCAAACTTCGGCGCAATGCCTGCCTTCAGGCGGGGGCGGACTCGCCGGAGCGCTGCCGTCCGTTTCATTTGAGTGACAAAAACGTTTAAGAGGCCGAATGTCGAAAGAAGAACTGCTGGAGTTTCCGGGAACGGTAACGGAAATCCTGCCGAACGCCATGTTTCGGGTCGTGCTGGAAAACGACCACGAGATCATCGCCCATACTGCCGGGAAAATGCGCAAGAATCGGATTCGTGTGCTGGCCGGAGACAAAGTTCTGGTGGAAATGACGCCCTATGACCTCACCAAGGGGCGGATCACCTATCGTTTTAAGTAATGATTATCTTTCCTGTTGTATAAGGCTTTCACCCGCATGGACCGGACGGTTCGGACGGGCGGTGTTTTTCTTTACCGGTGCGACCAGTGACTGATACAAAAAACTCTGAAGAACAGGACAAAAAAGGGTTCAAACTGGTGCTGGCGTCTTCGTCGCCGCGACGCCTGGCCTTGTTGCAACAGGTCGGCATCGAGCCGGACGCTCTGCTGCCCGCCAACGTGGACGAGACGCCGGGACGATGGGAAACCCCGCGGGACCTGGCCAAGCGCCTCTCCCAGGAAAAAGCCGCAAAAGCCAACCGGGTCATGAAGAACACGCCGGCGCTCACCGACGCGTTTCTGCTGGCGGCGGATACGGTGGTCGGAGTCGGCCGGCGCAGCATGCCGAAAGCGGAAACCCTGGAACAGGCCAAGTTCTGCCTGGAAATGCTGTCGGGACGCTCGCACACCGTCTATACGGCCATCTGCCTCGTCACACCGGCGGGCAAGATTCGCGAAAAGGTTGTGGAAACCCGAGTGCGGTTCAAGCGGTTGTCGGACCCGGAGTATTTCGCTTATCTGGAATCGGGGGAATGGAACGGCAAAGCCGGCGGTTATGCCATTCAGGGCCTGGCCGGAACGTTTGTGCTGAAAATCATCGGCTCGTATTCCGGAGTGGTCGGCCTGCCGCTCTACGAAACCGTTCTGCTTCTCGAAGGCGAGGGATTCCCGGTCCGGCGCAAGTGGAACGGTTGACAACCGGCGGTCATGAAACCGCCGTTATTTCGCTCTACTTTACCTATACGATTGTCTGCAACCATCCGTGACCTGCGGAGACTTCCGGGGAGCGTGCAAAATGTTTGACGACCTGGTGCTCAAACCCGATACGTGCCCGATTTGCGGAAAAGTCGCCGAAGGCGACTTTGCGCCCTATTGTTCCGCCTTCTGTTCGGAGCGGGACCCTTCCGGGCTTTGGTTCAGGGAAAACCAGAACGAACTGACGGATGACACCGACACCCGGGAACTGGAGTGGCCGGGCGCCGTCAACGCCTTGATCGCCGACAGTATCGAACGTGACGATGAAATCGGCGGCGAGGATGTGTTCGCCCACGTCATCGAGCGGGTAAGGTTTTAGCGCTGACGAACCCGTCACCCGGAACGCCTGCGGCAAACCGGAGACGGCGCGGGCGGCATTTTCGGGCGCCGTGCGCCGGCGCGGCGCCGCTTGGAGATGTTCGAAAAGAAACAAGTCCGGCCCGATACTTGCCTCGCTGTTTTCAAAACCGAAAATTGGGGACGGTATTCCATTCCAAAGCGAAATACGCTGTACAGGTTAGGGCGCCACTGGTATGGTTTACCCGTCGTAAGGCTTGGCACCCCTATACGCATAAAGAGGAGGAATCAAAAAATGAAAAAGAGTTTTATCGCCCTGTTGGCCGGCGCTTCGTTTCTGGCCGCCGGCGCCGCCGTCGCCCAGGACACGACGGACTATTCGTCCCAGCTGCCGGAATACACCTATAAGCTGAAGGATTTCTTCGAGGTCAAGGGCCGTCAGGGCATTGCCACCGACGGCGAGTTTTATTACGTCAGCGGCAGCAAGGCCATCTACAAATATGACCTCAAGGGCAATCTCATTGACAGCAACGAGAATCCGTTCGAAGGCTACGCCATTCCGTCCAACCACATCGGTGACATTGACGTGTTCGATGGCGAACTTTTCATCAGCGCCGAGAATTTCATGGACGGCGTCGGCAAGGACATCCAGATCGCCATTCACGACGCGAAAACGCTGAAGTTCAAGAGAACGTTCAAGTTCGAGCCGGACTCGGGGCAGGAGGAAGTTTCCGGCATCACCGTCGACCGCGACAAGAAGACCGTGTGGATGTGCTCCTGGGTCGGCGAGGAAAGCGGCCGGCACCTCTATGAATACGATCTGGCCAGCGGCAAATATCTGCGCAAGGTGCACATCGCGCCCGTGCCGCAGTGGGTGCAGGGCGTGTTCGCCTATAAGGGCAAACTGTTCATCACCGCCGATGACGGCCCGGCCGACGACGACGCCCCGGACCATCTCTATCGCGTGGACATCACCGATAAACCCTACGCCACCGTCGCCATGGAAAAGGCCTTTGACGAAGTGAAACGCCAGGGCGAAATCGAAGGGCTGGCCATCGACCCGAAGACCAACGAATTCCTGCTGCTGTACAACCGCGGCTCCCGCATCATCCTCGGCATGGTCAAGGGCTTCTATGACGGCTATGACCGGGAAATCTCCGAAGTGTACCGCTTCGAGATGACGCCGGTTGCCAAATAACACACGTCTCCCGTCGAGACGTTCTCCCGCGCCCGGGGAAGAAATTTCCCGGGCGTTTTTGTTGCATGCCCCCACACATCCGGTCACCCACGACCGCGGGAACCATGCCCGCAGACCCGGCTTTCATCCGCCGGCGGCTTTGCCGTACGCCAGTGACGCGCTCCCGGCGGTCGAACACCATGGGAGACGACGGTTCCCGTTTCCGGTGATGAAACGGGTCCGCAATTTTCAGGGTTTTTCTTCCGCTGTCCATTGACCGAAGGGATGTCCGCACACTATATTATCGTCATGAAATCACTACCGTAGTTCATCCGGACGCATGCTTCAGCGCCGTGAACGGATACTCGAAGGCGCCGCCACCCATGGCTTCACCCCATGAGAACACCACACCGCGGGGAACCTTTTCTTCCCTGCGCAACCGGGATTTCCGGCTGCTTTGGCTCGGCATGCTGCTGTCCCATACCGGTGACTGGGTTGATCAGGTGGCGTTGAACTGGCTGGTTCTGCAGATGACCGGCTCACCGACCTATCTCGGCATTCTGCATCTGCTGCGCGGCGTTGCCCTGTTTAGCCTGTCGCTGGTCGGCGGCGTCGTGGCTGACCGCAGTGACCGCCGCCTGATGCTGGTGATGACGCAGCTGGGCTTCATGTGCATCGCCCTTGCGTTCGTGGCCATGTCCTATCTCGATTTTCTCTGGATCAGCCTCATCTTCACCCTGTCGTTCATACGCGGCGGGGTGATGGCGTTCAACCTGCCGGCCCGCCACACGCTGGTTTCCGATCTGGTGCCTCAGGAGCTGCTGCCCAACGCCGTTGCCCTGATGTCCGTGACCCTCAACCTCACAAAGATCATCGGCCCGGCCATCGGCGGGTTGATTGTGGCCGCTTACGGAGTGCAGGTGTGTTTCGTCGTCAACGCCGCCAGTTTCGTCTTTGTGTTCTGCGCCCTTTCGTTCATCAGAAAACCGGACGTCATGGTTCGCGACGCCAGGGAGCAGCCCAATCCGCTCGGCAGCCTGTTCGAGGGCTTCGGATATGTCAAGCAGCAAAAGAACGTGCTGTGGCTGTTGGTCATCGCCTATGTCACGATGTTCCTCGGGCATCCCTATATCCAGCTGCTGGCGGTGTTTGCCGACCGCGTCTATGACATCGGCCCCCGGGGCTTCGGCCTGCTGGTTTCGACGTCGGGTTTCGGCGCGGTGGTTGGCGGCTTGTGTGTGGCGACGTTCCCGGCCCTGGCCAAACAGGCGCGGCTGATGCTGATCTGTGTGGCGATCTACGGCCTGTTCCTGCTGCTGTTTTCCATCAACTCCATCACCATGCTGGCGTTTCCGCTGCTGTTCGGCGCCGGCATGATGCAGATCGCCTACGGCACATCGAACAACGCCATTCTGCAGCTGTCCACCGAGCGTCACATGCGCGGCCGGGTGCTCTCCATGCTGTTCCTGGCCCGCGGCATGGTTTCGCTGGGCACGGCGTTTCTCGCCGCCATGGCCGATATCATCGGCGTTCAGGCCGCTCTGGGGTTCGCCGCCATCCTGATTCTGGCGACTACCGTGAGCGCCAATATTTTTCTCCCGAACCTGCGCAAACTCTCGGTGTGACGGCATCCCGCAACAACCGGTGCGCATCCCGGCGGATTCCGCCCCCGAAACCATTGACCGGGGGGTTATTCAGGCATAATTATGCAGCCGGAAACAAGACTACAAGAATCGGCCCGGATGCCGTCAGCCGCATCTCGAGCGCACAACGGAAAGCATCAGAAAACATGTCTGCATCCGACCAGCCCAAGGCGACGCGGGGTACGTTTTCATCCCTGCGCAACCGGGATTTCCGGCTGCTGTGGGTGGGCATGATGCTCTCCTATCTCGGGGACTGGATCGATCAAATCGCGCTGAATTGGCTGGTTCTGCAGATGACCGGCTCGCCGACCTATCTCGGCATTCTCCACCTTTTGCGCGGCGTGGCGCTGTTCAGCCTGTCGCTGGTCGGCGGAGTCGTCGCCGACCGCAGTGACCGGCGCAACATGCTGATCATGACGCAAACAGGCTATATGTTCATTGCGCTGGCGTTCGTCGCCATGTCCTACCTGGATACCTTCTGGATCAGCGTCATATTCGTGCTGTCCTTCGTCCGCGGCGGGGTGACGGCCTTCAATCTGCCGGCGCGGCACACACTGGTCTCCGACCTGGTGCCGCAGGAGCTGCTGCCCAATGCCGTCGCCATGATGTCGGTGACCTTCAACCTGACCAAAATCGTCGGGCCGGCCATCGGCGGCCTGCTCATCGCCGCCTGGGGCGTCAAGGTGTGCTTTGTGGTCAATGCCGTGAGTTTCATCTTTGTGTTCTTCACCCTGTCGTTCATCCGCAAGCCGGAGGGGATTGTCCGGGATTCCAAACAACCCGCCAATCCGCTGGCCAGCCTGATCGAGGGGTTCAGTTTCGTCAAACACGAGAAAAACGTGCTGTGGCTGCTGATTATCGCCTTCGTCACCATGTTCCTCGGGCACCCGTACATCCAGCTGCTGGCGGTGTTTGCCGACCATGTCTACGATATCGGCCCCAAAGGGTTCGGCCTGCTGGTCTCCACATCGGGCGTCGGCGCCGTTGTCGGCGGATTGTGCGTCGCCACGTTCCCGGCGCTGGCCAAACAGGCGCGGTTGATGCTGGCGTGCGTCACCGCCTACGGGCTGTTCCTGCTGCTGTTTTCGGTCAATTCCGTTGTCATGCTGGCATTCCCGCTGCTGTTCTGCGCCGGAATGATGCAGATCGCCTATGCCACGTCCAACAACGCCATTCTGCAGCTTTCCACCGAACGCCAGATGCGCGGCCGTGTCCTCAGTATGCTGTTTCTGGCGAACAGCATGGTTTCGCTGGGCACCGCGGTTCTCGCCGCCATGGCGGATGTCATCGGCGTTCAGGCGGCGATGGCGTCCGCCTGCGTTCTCATCCTGCTGACCACACTGGGCGCGCACGTGTTTCTGCCGAACCTGCGCAAACTGTCGGTGTAGAACGGGTTTCCGGTGGGCGGCGGCGGGCCGTCGCTCCTGCGGCGCTTTGCTCCCCTTACGCTTCTTTTCTGTTCTCAGGTTAGCCGTTTGTCTAATGGGCCCGGGACGCTTTGCATTTGACATTTCAAGAGCATCGTCCCAGATTCGGGCTCCGCTCCGCCCTTATATAACAACCCTTTGGAGGACCATCCCGTGAATACCCTGAAATACTGCACCGCGCTCGCCTGCTCGCTGCTGGCCGTTTCCGCCGTTCAGGCGCAACAAAAGATTTTGACCGTCGGCGGTTACGGCGGCTCCTATGAAGTGCTGCTGAAAGAGAAAATCATTCCGCCCTTTGAGGCCAAGTATAACGTCAAAGTGGTGTATGTCCCCGGCAATTCCACCGAGAATCTGGCGAAGCTCCAGGCCCAGAAGGGCAATCAGGAAATCGATGTCGTGCTGTTGGACGATGGCCCGATGTATCAGGCCGACGGGCTGGGCTTCTGCGCTCCGCTGACACCCGCCAAGATTTACGACGATATCTACGATCTCGCCAAAATCAGCCCGAATGCCGTGGGGTACGGCATCGGCGTCACCGGCATCGCCTACAGTGAGGACTGGTTCAAGAAGGAAGGCTGGGAGCCGCCGACAAGCCTGAATGACCTGCTTGACCCGAAATATGATCAGATCATGTCCATCCCGCCCATCACCAATTCCTACGGGCTCCACGCGCTCATCATGTTCGCCCGTCTCAACGGCGGCGGTGAAAAGAACATCGACCCCGGCTTCGCCGTGTTCAAGGACAAGCTGGCGCCGCGTGTGCTGGCCTTCGAGGCGTCGTCCGGCAAGATGTCCGAACTGTTCCAGTCCGGCGAAAGCGCCATTGCCGTCTGGGGCAACGGGCGCACCAAGGCGGTGACGGATTCCGGCTTCAAGCTGGGCTTCGCCTATCCGAAGGAAGGCTCCATGGCGCTGATGGTGGCGGCGTGCCCGATCGTCGACAGCGATGTCCCTGAAGAAGCCCAGGCGTTCGTGCAATATATGCTTGAGCCGCAAAACCAGTTGCCGCTCGCCGACAACCAGGCGCTGGCCCCCGTCAACAAACACGCCGAACTCTCGGCCGAACTCCAGGCCTACATGCCCTACGGCGAAGAGGACATCAAGGGGCTGCTCGTTCCCGACTGGAAAACCGTCAACCCGCTTCGCGACGAGTGGACCAAGCGCTGGGCGCGGGAGATCGAGCGCTGACTTCTCCCGGTGGATGCCCGGCGGGACTTTGCCGCCGAAGCGAAGCTTACAGCCGGGCATCCATTGGTCTAATGGAAGAATGTCTAATAGAACAACGTATAATGGATATGGACACCACCGGAAACTTGCACGAATCGAGAGACTGTGATTCAGTCCCCATGGATTTGAATAAGGGGATTTTGCGATGACAGGTCAATTGCGATTTTTTGATCTTGAGAGGTGGCTTGAGGAGTATTCAGCGGAGGGTGACCCGCTTGAGGCGTATAGCCGGGAGGTTGATTTTGAGATTCTTCGGAAGGATTTGGAACGCTTGGTGGTGCATAGTGGCACGGAGAAGGGAGGCCGTCCTGGTTATGACGTGGTATTGAAGTTTAAGATATTGTTTTTGCAGAGTTTATACAATTTATCGTTGCATGAGACGCGTCATCAGCTACGGGATCGTTTGAGTTGGTTGAGGTTTTGCGGACTGACGGTTGGTGACAGCCTTCCGGATGAGAATACGCTGTGGGATTTTCGTGAAGCGTTGATAAAGAGCGGTGCTTTTGATGAGTTGTTTGCTCGTCTTGATGAGGAGATTACACGGCGGGGGTATTTGGCGATGGGCGGCCAGATTGTTGATGCCAGTATTATACCAGCACCGAAGCAGCATAACACGGAGGCTGAGAAGCAAGCACTGAAGGAGGGTCGGATCCCCGAGGAGTGGCTGAAGCACCCGAAGAAGCTTGCGCAGAAGGATCTGGATGCGCGCTGGACGGTGAAGCAAAAGCCCGGGCGGACGGTTGACGGCCGGAAGGTCCCTGGTCTGGTGATACCGTATTATGGCTTCAAGGCGCATCTGGCGTCTGACGTGGCGCACGGGATGATCCGGCGGAAGATAACGACGGATGCGGCGGCGGCGGATGGTCCTGTTTTGCGGCAGGGGCTTGTATTGGCGCGGAATACGTGCGCGAAGATTTGGGGGGACAAAGCCTATCGGTCGGAGGAGAATGAAGCGTATTTGGAGGCGCACGGCAAGGTGAGCGAAATCCACCGCCGTAAACCGTTGGGGAAACCGATGCCGAAACACATAAGTCGGGGGAACAAGAGGAAATCGAAGATACGCTCGGCGATTGAGCATGTTTTTGCGGCGATAAAGAGCGGTCCGGGTTTTACCATACGCACCATCGGTTTGGCGCGGGCCGATGCGGCCATCACGCTGAAGTGCATGTGCTACAACATTAAACGGTTTGTCTATCTGGAAGAGCAACGAATACGGAAGGAGGCGGCTTTGGCGGCATCCTCGGCTTAACCGCGGGCGGACTCTGCCCAAAACCCGAAAAAAGCACAGAAATACCGCGAAAACTGCTCAAAATCCCCACCCGTAAGAGCTCATCCACGATCATCATCAAGGAAAATCATCCCCAACTCCCGCAAAACCAAGCGAAACACCAAAAATCAGGTGGTTTCCGGAGGTGTCCATATGACTGCCTGCATTGACTAATAGCATATTCTGCGACACGGTTCTCTATTCTACCCCGCGGGACCGGATGCTGCATCATATTCGCATTCTTCCACAAGGAGACATCCAGTGAATACTCTCAAATACTGCATGGCGTTCGCCTGCTCTTTCCTCGCCTTGGAGTCGGTCTGCGCTCAGGAGAAGACCCTGACCGTGGGCATGTACGGCGGTTCATGGGAAACGGTTTTCAAGGAGAAGATTATTCCTGTGTTCGAGACTGCGAACAAGGTCAAGGTGGAGGTCGTTCCCGGCAATTCCACCGAGAATCTTGCTCGTCTGCAGGCCCAGAAGGGGAACCAGGAACTGGACGTCGTCATTCTCGATGACGGCCCCATGTATCAGGCGGTCGCTCTCGGTTTCTGCGCGCCTTTGGCCAAGGCTCCGATTTACGACGAGGTTTATGACCTGGCCAAATTCAGCCCGAACGCGGTGGGCGTCTCCGTCGCCGCCACCGGTTACACCATCAACACCGAGTGGTTCAAGAAGGAAGGCTGGGATGAGCCCTCCAGCTGGGCGGACCTGCAGGACCCGAAGTACAATCAGGTTCTTGTCATCCCGCCCATCAACAATACCTACGGGTTGCACGCCCTTGTCATGACCGCCCGACTCAACGGCGGCGATGAGAAGAACATTGACGTCGGCTTTTCGGTGATGAAGGAGAAAATCGCGCCGCAGGTTCTCGTTTTTGAACCCAGCGCCGGTAAAATGTCGGAACTGTTCCAGTCGAACGATATCGCCATCGCCATCTGGGGCTCCGGGCGCGCCTATCCGCTGGCGCAGACCGGCTTTCCCGCCAAGTTCGTTTATCCCAAGGAGGGCGCTGTCGTTCTGATGGTCACCGCCTGTCCGGTTGTGGGCAGCGACGTTCCGGAACTGGCCGACGCGTTCATTCAGCACATGCTGTCAAAAGATGTGCAGGAACTGCTCGCCATCGAGCAGGCCTACGGACCGGCCAACAAAACGGTCAAGCTTCCGGAAGAAATCGCCGCCAACATCCCTTATGGTGACGACAAAATCGGAAAAATGCAGAAAATGGATTGGGATACCATCAATCCGCTGCGCGAGGAATGGACCAAGCGCTGGGCGCGGGAGATCGAACGGTAACCCGCCCGACGATACGCTTTTTGGGGAGGCCGGACAAATCCGCCTCCCGGTTTTTGAAATGGAGCGGCCGATGACGGAGACAGCGTGCTCCGCTTCGGCCGAAAGACGTTGAGGAATATGAGTTATGGTTGAATTATCGCCGTTTTGTTTCCGCGCTTCCCCTGCTCCCGCTTGCGGACGGTAACGGCCATGGCGCTTCTGGAACTGAAGAATCTGACCAAACGCTTCGGCGATGTTCTCGCCGTCAGTGATTTCACCCTGAGTGTCGAGCAGGGAGAGTTCGTTTCCCTGCTCGGCCCGTCCGGGTGCGGTAAGACCACCACCCTGCAGATGATCGCCGGTTTTGAAACGCCGACCTCCGGCGCCATCATTCTCAACGGCCGCAACCTGGAGGATGTCCCGGCGCGAAAACGCGGGCTCGGGATCGTGTTCCAGTCTTACGCACTGTTCCCGCACATGACGGTGGAGCAGAACGTCGGGTTCGGGCTGGAAATGCGCGGTGTTGCTCCGGCGGAGCGCGCCGGACGGGTGAGGAAGGTGCTGGAACTGGTGCATCTCGATGGCTTGGCCAACCGTTATCCGCGGGCCATGTCCGGCGGGCAGCGCCAGCGCGTGGCGGTGGCCCGCGCCTTGGTGATCGAGCCCGACCTGCTGCTTCTGGATGAACCGCTCTCCAACCTGGACGCCAAGCTGCGTGAGGAAATGCAGCTGGAACTGCGCCGCATTCAGCAGGAAGCCGGGGTCACCACCGTGCTGGTCACCCATGACCAGTCGGAGGCGATGGCGCTGTCCGACCGTATCGCCGTCATGCAGGCCGGCGAACTGATGCAGGTCGGCTCGCCGTTTGAAATCTACGAGCGGCCACGCTCCTCCTTTGTGTCAACCTTTCTCGGCAAAACCAACACGCTGGCGGCCCGCCTGGAACAGGTCACCCCCGAGGGCTCGTTGCTTGTCTGCAACGGCGTCACGCTCAAGGGGCCGCCGGCCAATTTCCTGCCCGGCCCCGTCGAAGTCTCGCTGCGCCCGGAACGGGTGGAACTGACCGATGCCGACAACGCCGTCGTTTCGGGAACGGTGAGCGAGCGGGTGTTCCTCGGCAATCAGTGGCTGTCCAAGGTAAACACCCCCATCGGCGAACTGCTGATGACCCGGCGCAACCGCGGCAGTGACGAACCCAAACCCGGCGATACGGTGCATCTTGCCTGGTCTGCGGAGCATCTGAGCATTCTCGCCGCTGACCGGAGCCGACTCACATGAACCGTCAGTCCGCCGCCAAACCCTGGCTGTTGAGCGCCCCGGCGCTGACGCTGTTTCTGGCGCTGCTGCTGACGCCGCTGGTGATGACGTTCGTTCTCAGCTTCAACAGCTTCAATTTCTACGGCGGCATCAAAAACACCCATGATTTCGGCAATTACCTGGACGTGCTGTCCGACTCGTTCTTTTATGAGATTTTCGCCCGCACGTTCCTCATCGCGCTGGCAACAACCGTGGTGTGCGTGATTCTCGGCGTGCCGGAAGCCTACATCATGTTCCGGATGAAGCCGTTCTGGCGCTCCACCCTGTTTCTCGTCATCCTCGGCCCGCTGCTGATTTCGGTGGTGGTGCGCACCCTCGGGTGGCAGATCCTGCTGGGCAACAAAGGCCTGATCAACAGCGGGCTGATGAATATCGGCCTGATTTCCCGCCCGTTCCGCATGATGTATTCCTCGCCGGGCGTCGTCATCGCCATGACCCACGTGATGATTCCGTTCATGATTCTCGCGGTGTGGGCCTCGCTGCAGCGGCAGGACCCGGCCACCGAGCAGGCGGCGGAATCACTGGGCGCCGGCCCCTTGACGGTGTTTTTCCGGGTTGTGCTGCCGCAGGTGATTCCCGGAATACTGTCCGGCTCGCTGCTGGTGTTCTCCATGTCGGCGAGCGCGTTTGCGACTCCGGCCATCATTGGCGGGCGGCGGCTCAAGGTGGCGTCCACTACCGTCTACGATGAGTTCATGGGAACCCTGAACTGGCCGCTGGGCGCGGCCATCGCCGTGATTCTGCTGGTCTCGGTGCTGATTATCATGCTGGCGTGGAACCGGTTGATGGAACGCCGTTACTCCGGAGCATTCGGATGAGACGCAACGGACTTGCCGCATTGTTGTTTTCCACGCTGTTCGTGGTGTTCATGATAGCGCCGCTGGTGGTGGTGATCGGGGTTTCGTTCACCTCCACCGGTTACCTGGAGTTTCCGCCGTCCGAACCCGGATTGCGCTGGTTCCGCGCCATCCTCACCAACCCGGATTTCATCGACGCCGCCCTGTTGAGCCTGGAATTGGGCGTGACCTCCGCAACCATTGCGACGGTGCTGGCGGTTCCGGCGGCGCTGGCCATCGGACGCGAAAAGTTTCCGGGGCGGGACGTGCTGCAATCCCTGTTCCTGTCGCCGCTGATGGTGCCGACGGTGGTTTTGGGCGTCGGGTTCCTGCGCTTTCTCACGTTGATTTCCATGAACGGCACGCTCATCGGCCTGGCGCTCTGCCATGCGGTGGTCATTTTCCCGTTCATCCTGCGCCTGTCATTGGCCGCGATTGTCGGTCTCGACCAATCCGTTGAAAAAGCGGCGGTATCTCTGGGCGCATCGAGTCTCACGGTGTTTCGCCGCATCACCCTGCCGCTGATCATGCCGGGAGTGTGCGGCGGCTGGATTCTCGCCTTCATCACAAGTTTTGACGAACTTACGGTTTCTATCTTCATTATTAATCCTTCTACAACCACCTTGCCTGTAAAACTGTTTAATCATATCACACAAACCACCGATCCGCTGGTGACGTCCGTCTCCACGGCGATGATACTCTTCACGGTGTGCATCATGTTGTTTGTCAACTGGCTTTACGGTTTGGACCGTCTGCTTATCGGCGAGGGCTCGCGATGATTGTTTCGGATGCCGTTGTTGTCGGCGCCGGAGTTGTCGGCGCCTCCATTGCCTATGGCCTCCTGCGGGAAGGATTGAGCGTCGAACTGCTCGACGAGGGTGATGCGGCGTTGCGGGCGTCGCGGGGCAATTTCGGCCTGGTGTGGGTGTCGGGCAAGGGCGCCACTCTTCCGGATTACGCCCTGTGGACGCTGGCGTCCGCCGACGCATGGGCCGGGCACGCCGCCGGTCTCGAAGAGGAAACCGGCCTGTCCGTCGGCTACCACAAACCGGGCGGAGTTGACCTGTGCTTTTCCGACGAAGAGCTTGAGCAGAAACGGGCTTTGCTGCAGACCCTCAACGATGCCGTCGGCGCCGAGCGTTACCAGGCCAGGATGCTGACCCGGCAGGAGGTGCTGGACATCATCCCGACCGTCGGCCCCGATGTCGTCGGCGCCGGGTTCTGCCCGCATGACGGACATTGCGGCTCTCTTTCCCTGCTTCGCGCCCTGCATGCGGCCTACGCCAAACGCAAGGGAACGGCCTACCGCGCCGGTGAGGTCATGCTCAACATCCGCAAGGTCGGCACCGGCTATGCGGTTCTCACAAGGGACAACGTTTACAAAACCCGCAAAATCGTGCTGGCGGCGGGCCTGGGCAACAAGACCCTGGGGCCGCTGGTGGGCATCGACAGCCCGGTGTTTCCGTTGAAGGGCCAGGTTCTGGCAACCGAGCGGACCGCGCTGCGGGTGGACTGGCTGACTCCCTATGTCCGGCAAACCGACGAGGGGTATTTCCTGCTCGGCGACAGCATGGAGCATGACGGATTCAACACGTTTTCCAACGTTGCGGTGATTCGCGGCATTGCGCGCCGTTCGCTGCGCAGTTTCCCGTTCCTGAAGGATCTGCGTCTGGTCCGCACCTGGGCGGCGCTGCGCGTCATGACGGCCGACGGTTACCCGGTTTATGACGAGTCGGAACGTTTCCCGGGCGTGTTTTCCATCGGCTGCCATTCGGGAGTGACACTCTCGGCCGTCCACGCCACCCGGTTGGCGCGGATGATTGCCGACGGCGCCCTGGCCCCCGAGGTTTCCGCTTTTTCGGCGAGGAGATTTGATGTTCAAGAGAATTGACAAACACGAGGAAAAGACGCTCTCGTTCACCTTCGAGGGGGAACCGGTCAAGGCGCTTGAAGGCGATACCGTGGCCGGAGCGTTGTTGCTCAAGGGTGAGAGCGTATTCCGGCAATCCGCGGTTTCGGGGGAAAATCGCGCCCCCTATTGCCTGATGGGGATATGTTTCGAGTGTCTGGTGGAAATCAACGGCGTGCCCAACCGACAGGCCTGCATGGTCAAGGTGGAGGACGGCATGAACGTGAACCGTCAGAAACGAGCGGTCGAGGTGAAGGCGCCATGACACACTATGATGTTGCGATTATCGGAGCGGGCCCGGCGGGCATGGGAGCGGCGGAGGAAGCGGCGAAAGCCGGCCTGTCGACCCTGGTTCTTGACGAACAGTCCGACCCGGGAGGCCAGATTTACCGCGCCATTGAAAACGTGCGCAACGTCTTCCTGGTTGCCACGGACAAGGATTACGCCGCCGGGCTGCCCCTGACCCGGGCGTTCCGCGCCGCCGACGTCACCTATATTCCCGACGCGCTGGTGTGGAATATCGACCCGGCGTTGACCCTCAACTATTCCGTGAAGGGCGTGCCCGCCGACGCCTCCGCCGATTATCTCATCGTCGCCTCCGGCGCCGTCGAGCGCGCCTCCCCCCTGCCCGGCTGGACGCTGCCCGGAGTCACAACCGTCGGCGCGCTGCAGATTCTGTTGAAGAGCCACTCCCTGGTCAACAATGATGTCGTGCTGGTCGGCAGCGGCCCGTTGATGTACGTTGTCGCCTGCCAGATGCTGGACACCGGAATGCCGCCGCGGGCCATCGTCGAAACCTCGGGGATGAGCGAGATTGTCAAGGCGCTGCCGCTGCTGCCCGAAGCTTTGCGCGGCGGCATCGGCCGGCTGTTCAAGGGCCTGGGGTTGCT
>JAISTL010000173.1 GCA_031272615.1 Methylobacteriaceae bacterium
GCGGCGGGCGCGGTTGGTGTGGTGCCGGGCTCCCGCCCGGCAACGGGCGGACGAGGGCGTCCGCCATCCCAGCCCTGCCCCACGGCCGGTGGATTGTTTTGGTGGACAAGGGTGGACAAGGTGGACGAATCCGCCGATTCACCGTTTGGCGTGTCGCACTGCCGGCGCCGCCGTCATTGCGAGCGAAGCGTGGCAATCCAGCTGTCCACTGTGTCCACCAAGTCCACCGTGTCCACCAAAGCCTTCACGCCGCTCACGACTTGCCGAAGATGCTGTTCAGCCCTTCCATGGTGCGCCGGTACAGCGAGCGTTCCTCGGTGATGGTATCGCGGCGGATGGTGGTCATCGGCGCCGTCTGGATAGGGGTGTAGGTGCTGCGCTCGGTGTTGCGGATGATGCGGCCGCCGCCGGCGGTGTTGGTGGCGACCACACCGGCGCTGCGCACCGGCGGCAGGCTCATGGTGACGGCGCCGGTGGTGGATTCGGGAATGGCGGTCTGCGGCCCGAAGGCAAAGGCCAGCATCGACGACGGCGCCGATGCGGGCGCGGTCGCCGGCGTGCCGTCGCTGCCGACGGGCACTTCACGCGGACCGCCGGCCACGGCGTCGGGGCGGCTCATCATCATGCCCTCGTTGCGGTTGCGGAAGGAATAGTGCTGGTCGCCGTCCTGGTAGACCAGGCGCACCGCCGGGGTCTTTTCCGAGAGCTCGGCGATTTCATAATCGTCCCTGGCCGCCTTGGCCATGACGGCGGCGTTGACCGCCGGTTCGCAGCTGTCGCTCACCGGGCCGAACACATAGCGCTTGGCGCACACCGACACCTTGGGCTCCCGCCCGGTGACCTCGAAATAATCCGACCCCTCCTTGAGGTTTTTCCAGAACTCGTAGTTCGGGTCAGCGCGGTATTTCGCCATGTTGCGCACGTTCATGCGGAAGGGGTAGGACTGGAACTGGAAGGTGCGCTGGCCGCCGCGGAACGCCTCGCGGCCGATGGCGTAAATCTCGCTGATGGCCTGGTCGGTCATGGCGAAGCAGCCGGCGGACGAGCAGGCGCCGTGCACCATCAGGTTGGAGCCGGTGCGCCCGTGGGCGCGATCATAGGCGTTGGGATAGCCGGTGTCGAAGGAGAGATAATAGGAGGAATTGGGGTTCATCTGCGACGGCGAAATCGAGTAGAACCCTTCCGGCGCCTGGCGATCCCCCTGTTTCTTCTTGGGGCCGAGCTGGCCGGACCAGCGGCAGATGGGGAATGTCTTCAACAGCGCGTAACGCCCGGAGGAATTGGCCTTCCAGACTTCGATCTCGCTTTCCTTCTTGTACGAACGGATGACGATGGGGTCGGCCGGGGTCATGCCCTTGGCTTCCATGAGGGCGACCGTCGCCGGCGGGATGGGCGCAAGCGCCTTCCGCTTGTCCAAACCGGACGTTTCACAGGCTGCCAGTGTAATGGCCAGACCGATCACGACCATGAGTCGCTTCATAAGGGTCTCCAGTCTCATACACAATCGGGCGGCGCCGCGAGAGCAAACGTCACCCCCGGATCGCTTTGCCTATTTCCCCAACTCCAGCAATGCTTTCCGGAACAGCCCCATCCCCAGCGGCTCCACTGTACACCGAATCGTCGGTGCAAGGCAACCGGGAAACGGACCTGCCGTCCTCAATTGCATAAAATCAAAACGTTAACAGTTTGTTACCCGGCGCCGGTTTTCGTGCCGCGGCGGCGGCGCGAGTCGCGGTTGTTCACCGGCAGAGTTAACGGCGCCTTGCGTTTGAATTGTGGCGGCGGACAGAAAACTCATTTTGACGTGTGGATAAGCGGCGGAGACGGGCGGCGCGTTCAGGCGCGTCCTCCCCGCCGTACTGCGCCAGCCGCCGGCGCCCGGCTTCGGTCAGACGATAGCGCTGCAAACGGCTGGCGGGCTTGTCGGGCACCGTGTACCCGATGAGCCCCTGCTCCCGCGCCGGGCGCAGATAGCGCTCGCGGAAAGAGACCCGGGACCGGAGCCCCAGCGCCGCGAGGAGCGCTTCGGCGGATTTCGCCCCACCGGCAAGCGCCTGCAGCAGCCGCAGCACCGCCTCCTCACCCCACGTTTCCGGCCGTTGCGGCTCAGTCCGGCCGGTTGCGCCGCCGGGGATTCGCCTGGTGGCCGGTACCCCCGCCGCCGGCGTGAGCCACCCGGTCGTCGCGTCCTCAAACCCGGGAAGCGGCGGCGTTCCGGCTTGGGTCGGCAGCGCCCCGCCGGCGCAGGCGGGTGCCATCAGCCCGGCAATTCTGTCCACCTCGTGGTCAAGGCCCGGCAGGAACAGCCTGAAAGACTTGTCGGCACGGTCATTGTGCCAGACGGGGGCCGGGTGCCCCATGCCCTGCCAGGTCTCAAGCATCATCCTGAGGCCGGCGCCCGCCTGCCCGCACATGTTGACGCGCCGCAAGGCCATGGTGAGGGTGGGGTTGCGCAGCTCCTTTTCCCCCGGGTCCAGCAGGCGCCGCTCGTCGTCGAACACATCCCCCGGGTTCCAGAACTCGATGCCGTCGCCGTAGACATTAATCACCGCCTGGCGGGAATAATCTCCGTAATCCTGATGGATCAACAGGTTGACCGCCGCCTCGCGGAAGACGCGCAAACCCGGCGGGTCGTCCCGCCGCCCGAGGGTCTCCGGATCGATGCGCTGAAACGGTTTCTGCATGAAAAACAAATACTTGGTCAACAGTTGCCGCCAGGTGCGGATGATGTTGTCCTCGGCGACCACCCTGTCCAGCCAGCGGGTTCCGGGCAGGGCGTCGGTGGTGTTGCAGCCGTGAAACCGGGCGTCCAGCAAAGGGCGCGGCAGCAGATGGTGCACGGCCGGCGCCGAGCCGAACAGCACGATGGTGGCGTTGTGGGGCACGAACACGCCCGCGGCCTTCGTCACAAATCCCCAGTGGTAGAGGAACTCTTCGTCGGTCTCGTCCGGGTCGACACCGGGGTTGATGCGGTTGAACCGCTCGCGGTACCAGGCGATGCTCCCCCTGTCCAGCGCATCGCCGAAGGGAACCAGGTCAAAGGGCCGCTTGTCCCACGGCGGGGTGGACGCGTCGCGCAACATACGTTCCGTTTCGTCGCGCCGCGCCCTGCAATTGGCGCCGCCTTTGCGCAAAAAGGTGCGGGCGATGTCGCCGTCCAGATACACCGGTTTTTCGGCGTGCCGGTTCGGATTGATGTGAAACAGCAGCACCACCTTTCCGTTCACAACCAACCGTTCCTCAACGCACGCGACCGCGTGGCTGAATGTGGCGTCGTCGTTCAGGCCGGTGAGAAATTCCCGGACGACCTTGTCGGGCTCGGCGACGCCGGTCACCTGATACACCCCGTCCTTTTCGGCGACTCCCAACACCAGCGCGCCGCCGTGGGTGTTGGCAAAGGCGCACACGGTTTCAAAGGCGGCCTTGGGCACGGTGTGCGCCGCCTCCCAGAACTCCAGATCGTTCCATTCCCCGGTTTTGAGATAAGCCTCGAAGTCATCGGGCAACATGGCGGCGCCTTTCCGGGCGGGACGCTCAGCGGTTGAGCCGGAGCGCCCGCCGCCCCCCGGACATGGTCTGTCACCTGGTCTGTGACTTGGTCTGTGACTTATACCGTGACCTGGTCTGTGACCTGGTCTGTGACTTGGTCTGTCCTGTATGCGTCCGTCCGTCCCCTGTCAAGCGCTTTTCCTTTCAATCCTCGAACCGGGCGTATATAGAAAGACCCGCGGCGCACATCCGGTGCGGCGTGAAACCAAGGAGCGGCCCATGAGCCCGATTGAACCCAGCGACGACATTCCCATCCAGACGGTCTACCGGCGGGCGCTGCTGTTCGCCGCCGAGCGCCACGCCCGCAAAAACCAGATGCTGCCGGATTCGCACGTCCCCTACACCGTTCACATTGCCGAGGTGTGCATGGAAATCATGGTGGCGGGCGCGGCGACCTCGCCCTTCGACCTGAGACTGGCGGTGCAGGCGGCGGGGCTGCACGATGTGCTGGAAGATACCGACACGTCGCCCGGCGAGATCCGGGCGGAATTCGGCGACCTGGTGGCGCGCTCGGTCGGGGCGCTGACCAAGAGCCCGGCCCTGCCGAAAAGCCTGCAACTGCGGGATTCGCTGCGGCGCATCCTCGACTGCCCCAGGGAAATCTGGGCGGTGAAACTGGCCGACCGTATCACCAACCTGCAGAAACCGCCGTCGTCGTGGACGCCGGAAAAAATCCGCGGCTACCACGAAGACGCCGGGCTCATCCTGGCGGCGCTGAAAGACGGCAACGCCTACCTCGCCGCCCGCCTGCAGCGGGAAATGGACGCCTACACCGCGTATTTCAGCGCGGCGGAGTAGCGCTGCTCCGCACTTATTCACCCATCTGCCGTGCGAAATCGGCAACGGACGCCGAGTGTTTCGGGATCCGCCCGCTCCGCATGTCTTCAATCTCGCGGATGGCGGCTAACGTTTCCGCGTTGGGCTTGCTGAGCGTGATTTCAAAAGGGATTTTTCCCTGCCGCACCGACTGGCGCACAAACACCGTCAGAGCGGTGGTCATGTTCATGCCCAGCTCCGCGAACAGGGCGTCAGCCTGTTCTTTCAAGCGTTTGTCCATCCGGATGCTCAAGTTGACGGTTTCGCTGCTCATGGTCCGCACTCCTTGTGTCCGCGCAGCATATTTTCGCGCATTGACCATGCGGTGTCAATATGTGATGTGGACGATGTTGTGATAAAATCGCTCGATAGCGCAGCGGCGGGTGGGGGCATCCGCGGCCCTGCGGCGTTGCGGCGACGCCCGGTGGACGGGGTGAACACGATGGACGGTGAAGGGCTTACAATTTTGGTTTAAATCGGGAATTCAACGCTGAAAATTGTCCACCAGGTCCACCAGGTCCACCAGGTCCACCAAAACAACCCAAGCTGCAACACCCCGCAGTTTCAACACATCCACCAACCGCGCCTGCAGCGCGCGGCGGACGAGGGCGTCCGCCATCCCAGGCGCGCCGCACCCGGCGTGGGCATATTCACCCGGCGGCGTGGGCGGGTTTCGCCGGCGTCGTTGCGGGGTCGTTATAGGAGAACGCGGACGAGTCATCAACCCGGAATTGCCCACTCCCCGCACGCTCCTTCGGTTGACATGTCCATGGCGGGCGCCGGGCGGCTGGGCATAAAAAAAGGCGGAGACCCGCCTGCGCACACTTTTTACCTTGACCGATTCATAGCATTGCAATGCTGCACTGGTCAAGCATAAAGTTGGAGTTATCCACAGGTGAGTAAAATTGATTTATCATGTAATTACAAATGGTTATCCTTCAGCGGGTGTTTGCCCCGGATTAAACCTAGGGAACAAATCAGAAAATTTTTTTGGACAAGGGTGGACTTGGTGGGCGGTGGACACGGGGGACGAACCCGCCGACTCTGCCGGTTGATGTGTCGCACCGGCGGTGCTCATATTCGACCGGTGAAGCTGGTGGCGGAATTCGTCCACCGTGTCCACCCTTGTCCACCGGGGCATCTTCAGGGCTCACTTTTCAACCGTTTTGCCGGGCCGTCATCATTATTCGGACAAAATTCCGGAATATGGTACAGTCTTGTCATCCACCGGTTTCAGAAGCAAGAAGGTACCCGTCGGTGAAGCGTTTCGTTCTGACCATGGTGCTGCTGATAGGTGCGTTTGCCGCAACCGCGGAGGCGCGGGATCCTGCCGTGGACCCTTCCGTCGACCCCGTCGTTTATGAGGAAACCTTGAAACTGGCGAATGCGGGGAATGCCGACGCCCAGTTGAAACTGGGAAAAATGTACCTGAACGGGGAGTGTTCCATCCGTATGATTCGCCGGGCTGTAAGATCTGTTACCGGCAATGATACGCTGGAGGCGGTCAAATGGTTCAAAAAAGCCGCCGCTCAGGGGCATGCCGGCGCGCAATACCAACTGGGCCGTTGCTATTACCATGACATAGTGCTTCCGTTTGATAACACTGAAGCTGTCAACTGGTACCGAAAGGCTGCGAAGCAAGGGCATGTCGACGCTCAATACGCTCTGGCTCAGATACTTTACAAGGGGGTTGGTGTTCCCGCCAATAACGCCGAAGCGCTGAGATGGTTTCGTGCGGCAGAAAAAAAGGGGAATCCCCATGCCAAAACCTTTGCCGACGCGTTGGCGGGCAATGCCATGGCGCAGCTTGACCTGGCCCGGATGTACGCCACCGGAGACGGCGTCACCGAAAATATATCCGAAGTGGACAAGTGGTACAGGATGGTGACAAAGTACGGCGATGCCGAAGCCCAATACAAGCTGGCCCGGATGTATTACACGGGAGATGGTATCACCAAGGGTATACCCGAAGCGATCATGCTGTTCAAAAAGTCCGCGCTCAAAGGATTTGTTCCGGCGCAGATGGAATTGGGCCGCATCTATACCGCCGGACTGGGTGTCCCCGCGGATGAGGTCGAAGCGTCCAAATGGTTCAATATGGTGGCAAAGGACGGCGATGCCGAAGCCCAGTATAATTTGGACCTGATGTATGACAGGGGAGACGGCGCCGCCAAGAATATCCCCGAAGCGGTCAGGTGGTATAAAATGGCCGCGGAGAACGGTTTTGCTCCGGCGCAGCAGGCATTGGGCGACATTTTCTACTACGGACGCGGCGTTCCGGTGGACAGGGGCGAAGCGGCCAAATGGTTCAAAATGCTCGGGTCGACGGCCGACGCGTGGGTTCAGTATGCCCTGGGGCGCATCTACCATGAGGGCGACGGCGTACCCGTGGACGAAGCCGAGGCCGTCAACCGGTTTCAGCAAGCCGCCGACAAGGGGAGCCGCCAGGCCGGAACCTTTTTGGGCGCCCTGGCGGGGAAGGCCAAGGCGCAGTTTGACCTCGGCCGGATGTACGAGTCCGGAGACAACGTTCCCATGAACGTCACAACCGCGATAAAATGGTACAAGGCGGCGGCGGACCAGGGGTTTACGCCCGCTCAGCTGCAGTTGGGCGACATGTACTATCAGGGGAAGGACGTCGCCGGGGATAAGGCCGAAGCCGCCGGGTGGTACAAGGCGGCCGCGGAGCAGGGTTCGGTGCGCGCGTATGCCGAACTGGGCCGCATGTACTCCGTCGGCGACGGGATCCCGCGGAACCCGGGCGAGGCGGTCAGATGGGCCCGGCTGGGGGCGGACATGGGCAATGCCGACGCTCAGTTTCGGTTGGCACAAATGTATGAACGCGGCGACGGGGTTGACAAGTCGTATTCCCGGGCGTGGGAGCTTTATCGCAAGGCGGCGCGAAACGGCTCAAAAGAGGCCCAATCGTGGTTGACGGGCGCGGTGGCGGCATTCGTTCTTTTCGGCCTGACGATGACAGTCCTTGTGGTGGTTTTCGTCAGACGCCGCCGCGCCCGCGCCCGCGCCCGCATCCCCGGGACGCCGCCGCGACGATTTGACGAAGCCCAGCAGCGGGTATGGGCTGCGGCCGTGGCCGCCGCCACCGGGGAACCGCCGGCGGACTTCACCGGCTGGCGGATACGCGACGCCGGCATTGTCTTCTGCCATGCGGGCAAAATACTCTACGGCCTGGACTTTTTCGGCGGCAACGACCGCTGG
>JAISTL010000275.1 GCA_031272615.1 Methylobacteriaceae bacterium
AAAAGTGCATCTTACAGGCCGGACACAAGACTACACTCGACCAACTGTGGATCACGTCATTTTTAACTTGCCATACCGGGGCTGTCCACACAAGGCTTTGTATTGCCTGTATTCTCTTGTTTTTACAATGGGTTATCCTGAATTGCTTCGCTTTGCTCGTGGGTGGCGGCGGAGTGTGTGACAAGCGTTCGAGCGTTCCTACTCCATCGGTTGACGTGTCGTACCGGTGGAGCGGGCTGTAGCGTCCAGACTCTACCCCATGTCCACCAAGTCCACCCTGTCCACGTGAGCGGTTTTCGTTCATCCTGTCGGCGCTGGTCGCTGAAAAGCGCTATCCGTATTGGTGGAAAACGCTCTCAACTCCCGACGAGCCGGGCGAAGGCCGGGTGGGAAACCACCAGAATGGTCAGCGGGATGGAAATCATGCCGAGCAGGGTGGACAGCGACACCATCACTGAGGCGTATTCCTTGTCGGTGCGGTAGTATGCGGTCATCACCGCCACCATGGTGCCCAACGGCAGCCCGGCCTGGATGGCGAACACCTGCATCATCAGCAGCGGCGGATGGATGAACATGTCGGCGACATCCGGCGGGAAGGCGATAAACGGGGTCAGCGCCCGCAGGATGAACAGGGTCGCGACAACGAGAACCGGCGACAGCAGGTGGCGCCCGATGAGGCCGAGAATGACGTCTCTGTCCGGTTTCATCAACTCCCGGAATTTGACCTGCGACAGGGTGACGCCGACGAAAATCAGCGCCAGCGCCGTAGTCATTTCCCCGAGGTATTTGACGGTGTTGGCGATGAAGCCCGGCAGGCGCACCTCATAAAACACCAGCGGCACGCCGAGGAGCAGGGCGAACAGCGGCGGCGTCATCATCTGCCTGATGGTGTGAAAACTGAAAATCCGCGCCTTGTGGATGGGGGAATCCCGGCTGATGATGTAGTTGCCCGCCGTCCAGAAAAAGAAGGTGTTGCCGAAATAATAGAGCAGCACATAGGGGATGGACTGGGCGCCGAACAGGGTGATGCTCACCGGCAGGCCGATGAACATGGTGTTGGAGAATCCGAAGGACACCTGAAAGGCGCCGCGCCGCATCGACGGAGGCGGGAACACAATGGCGCACACCCACGCGATGCCGTAGGTGAGGAAAATGGAGAGCACCGGAATCAGACAGCCGTAGAACAGCTGAATCAGCTTGTCATGGGTGAAGCCGGTGACGATGTTGTAAAACAGAAACGGCGGCAGGGCGATGTTGACCACGAATTGCGGCAGCGCCTTGCGCGTCTCCGGCCCGATGATGTTGCGCCGCGCCAGGATATACCCCACCGAACCCATCAGCAGCAGGGTGAGGACACATTCGACGGCTTTTTCAAAGGCGATCCACATGCGGGTCTAATCCATACTGTCCTTGCGTTACATCAGCGATACAATCACCATGGTGACGGGAATGACAATCATCGACAGCAGCACCGACAGGGAAATCAGCACCGTGGCGAAGGAGATATCCAGTTGATAATAGGCGGAGAGCAGCGGGATCAGGGTACCGGCCGGCAGGCCCGCCTGGATGATGAACACCTGCAGCATCAGCGTGGACGGATGCCCCCAAACGTCGGCCATGGCCGCCGGGAACGGGAAGAGTCCGGTGAGCCCCCCGGCGATGAGCGCCGCCGCGAACACCGATGCCGGGCACACCACGAACCGCCCGAACATCACCAGCCAAATGTCGCGGTCTACCTTCAACTCGGAAAACCTGAGGTTCGAGAGGGTGACGCCGATGAAAATCATCGCCATCGCCGTGGTCATGGACCCCATATAATGCGCCGACGACAGCACAAAATTCGGCAGTGGCACGGAAAAGGCCACCAGAGTGAGGGCGAGGACCACCGCCACCATCGGCGGCGTTACCACCTGCTTGAGATTGCGCAGGGAAAACATCGGCACGCCGGCGAAGCGCGAGGCGCGGCTCAGCGAGTAATTGCCCACGGTCCAGAAAAAGGCCGTGTTGGCGAAATAATAGAGCAGCACATAGGGCACCGCCGCTTCGCCGAACAGCGTGATGTTGACCGGCATGCCGATGAGCATGGTGTTGGAGATGGAGCACGACAGCGCGAAGATCGAACGCCGCGCCTTGTCGAAGTTCAGCCAGCGCGCCGCCAGCGCCGCCAGAACAAAGGTCAGGGTGATGGACGCCGCCGGGATGAACGAACCGTAAAACAAATGCACCAATTCATCGCGGGAAAAGCCGGTGTACACCGAATACAGGATGTAGGGCGGCAGGCAGAAATGCAGCACAAATCGCGGCAGCAACTTCCGGGTTTCATCGGCGACATGCCCGCGTTTTGCGAGTACGAAACCGACCATGCCGAGAAGAAACAGCGTGAGGACGCATTCCACCGCCCTCTCAAACGCGAGCCACATCGAAAGAACACCTTGAATATCACGCGAATCGGGCCGACGCCGACCAACGTGCGCCCCTATCTATCCCTTTTGCCGTCAGGGGCAAACAAACAATCAAGGGTTTCCGATAGGAAACACCGGGAGGATTGATTCTCCCCCGCCCATCCCGCATGTTTTCCTTTATCCATCGGCGGTTTGCGTATAGAGTGCCGGTTCGCTGATGTGTCATTTCACTGCCGCACGAGGAACTGCCCATGGCTGAATTGCCCCTGTATCCGTCATCCCCGCGTCTCCTGACCCGGCCATTCACCCGGCGCGGCGTGCTGGGCGGCGCGCTTGCCGTCGTCGGCGCCGCCTGGGTCCCGGCCCGGGGTGAGGCGCCGCGCCCGCTCGTATTACCCGCGCCGGCCCCCGGCTTCACCCGCACCCACGGTCTCTCCGCCTTCGGGGATTTGGCCATGCCGCCGGATTTCAGTCATTTCGCCTATGTCAACCCCGAGGCCCCCAAGGGCGGCGTCCTCATCCTGCAAGTGACGGCGGTGGGCGGAAACCAGAACTTCGACACCTTCAACACCTTGAACGCCTTCGTGTTCCGCGGTGACGGCGCCGCCGGCATGGGCATGGTGTTCGACAGCCTGATGGCCGGGACCGCCGATGAACCCGACGCCCTGTACGGCCTCCTCGCCGGAGCCATCGATGTGTCCGACGACGCCCTTGTCTATCGCTATTTTCTGCGTCCGGAGGCGCGCTTCCACGACGGCTCGCCCGTCACCGCTTCCGATGTCGCCTTTTCCATCAACATCATGAAGGAGAAGGGGCATTACATCTACCGCCAGGTTCTCCAGCACGTCGCGGAGGCGACAGCCGAGGCGCCGGATGTCTTTGTTGTCCGTCTCTCCCCCGAACGGATGCGTGACAGCCACCTCAACGTTGGCGGCATGCCGGTGTTTTCCGAGGCGTTCTGGCGGGGCAAGGATTTCGAGGCGGTGACGCTGGAGCGCCCGCTGGGCTCCGGCGGTTACAAGGTCGGCCGTTTCGAGCCCGGCCAATACATCGAGTTTGACCGCGTGCCGGACTATTGGGGCCGGGATTTGCCGGTGAACATCGGCTCCGGCAATTTCGACACCGTGCGGTATGAATACTACCGGGAGCGCTCCATCGCCTTCGAGGCCTTCAAATCCGGTCGTATTTCCTATCACGAGGAGTACACCGCCCGCATCTGGGCCACGGGTTATGATTTCCCGGCGGTCAGGGAAGGGCGCATCGTGCGTGAAACCATTCCGAGCCGGGGGCCGTCGCCCATCCAGGGCTGGCATTTCAACACCCGGCTGCCCAAATTCGCTGACCCGCGCGTACGCAAGGCCATCGGCCTGTGTTTCGATTTCGAGTGGGTCAACCGCAACATCATGTTTGACAGCTACGAACGCACCATGTCGTATTTCCAGAACACCGACATGGAGGCCAGGGGGCTGCCCTCGCCGGAGGAACTGGCGTTGCTGGAACCGTTCCGCGCCGGGCTTTCCCCTGAAGTGTTCGGTGAACCGTTCATCTGGCCGAAGTCCGACGGCTCCGGGCGGGACCGCGCCCTGCTGCGCCAGGCCAACGAGCTCTTCACCGCCGCCGGCTGCACTCGTTCCGGCAACCGCCTGCTGTTGCCGTCGGGCGAGCCGTTTTCCGTGGAATTCCTGGATTTCCAGCCCTCGTTTCAGCCGCATCTCAAATCGTTTCTTGACAATCTCCAGGCGCTTGGTGTCGACGCCACCTCGCGCATGGTCGACGCCTCCCAGTATCAGTTGCGGCTGCGCAATTTCGGATACGAAATCACCGGCCGCGCCATGGGCTCCAGCCCCACGCCCGGGGATTTCCTGGAAAACCTCTATTCCTCCGCCTCCGCCGAACAGAAGGGGTCCTACAACATCGCCGGCGTGCGCGAACCGGCGGTGGACGACTTGGTGCATCGCATCGCCCATGCCAAAACCCGCGACGAACTCACCATCGCCTGCCGGGCGCTCGACCGCGTGCTGCGCGCCGGCTATTATTGGGTGCCCATGTGGTTCAAGGCCGAAACCTGGGTGGCATGCTGGGACGAATTCTCCCGGCCGGAAACCCCGCCGCGCTTCGGCTCCGGCGCCCCCTTCACCTGGTGGTACGACGCCGGAAAGGCCAAGCGCGCCGGACGGGTGAAGGGATAAAGGGTTTCGGCAATCACCATCAACAGGCCGGGCACTGTCCCGACGGGAAAGGACTGAGTATCATGGCGCCATCCGATGAATTTTATGAGCTCCTGAAAGCCGCCGAAACCGGCGACGCTGAGGCGCAGTTTAACCTTAGCGTCATGTATAGGGATGGCGAAGGCGCCCCCCGGGATCAGGCCGAGGTTGTGAAGTGGATTCGCAAGGCGGCGGAGCAGGGATATGTTTCGGCCGAATGTGCGATGGGCGAACTGTACGCTAACGGGATCGGCGTGGAGCAGGACTATGCCGAGGCGGTGAAGTGGTATCGGAAAGCGGCCGACAAGGGATACCAGCGGGGCGAATACCTGTTGGCTAATTCCTATATGATGGGTGAGGGCGTCAAGCCGGATCCTGCGGAAGCCGGGAAATGGCTCCGGAAATCGGCGGATGGTTATCCGCTGGGTGAATACACGTTGGGCCTGATGTACCTCGCCGGCGAGGGTGTCCAGCGGGATGACGCCGAGGGGGTGAAGTGGGTCCGCAAGGCTGCGGAGCATGGGGAAAAGAGGGCTGAATACCAGTTGGGCCGCATATATCATGTCGGCGAGCTTGTCCCGCGGAATCATGCCGAGGCGGTGAAATGGTATCGCAAATCGGCGGAGCAGGGATACGTCGAGGGCGAAACCCTGTTGGGCGTTATGTACTACGAAGGCTGGGGTATTCAACAGGATTACGCCGAGGGGGTGAAGTGGTTTCGCAAGGCGGCGGCGCAGGGAGACCCGAATGCCTGGTATTATCTGGGATTGGCCCATGAAACCGGGCAGGGTGCGGCCATGGACATGGCCGAGGCACTCCGCTGGTATCGCAAATCGGCGGAGCAAACAGGCTTGATGAGCGGGAACGCCCAAACGGCGCTGGGCGACATGTATTTCACCGGAAGCGGCGTGGCCCGTGATGATGCCGAGGCCGGCAAGTGGTATCGCAAAGCGGCGGACCAGGGCGACGCTTCGGCGCAATTCTGGTTGGGGAACCTGTATATGGGGCTGTTCGGCGATGAAAGGGATGAGGGTGAAGCACTGAAATGGTTCCGCAAGGCGGCAGACCAGGGCCATGCCAACGCCGAATTCATGACCGGCCAGAGCTTCCATAAGGGACGCGGCACCCCGCCGGACTACACCGAAGCTCTGAAATGGTACCGGCGGGCGGCGGAACACGGAAGTATTCCCGCCGAATATGAGATAGGGACCATGTACCGCGACGGCCTCGGTGTTGATCCGGATGACACGGAAGCGGCGAACCGGTTCCGCAAGGCGGCGGAGCACGGGTCCACGGATGCCGGGACCGCGTTGGAACAGATGGAGAATCGTTTGCGTTGACATGGCTGGGTGGTGATTCGCCCGGAGAATGCACGGGATATTTGATGGACAAGGGTGGACAAAGGTGCACGAAACCACCGGCTCTGCCGGTTGAAGTGTCCACGACGGGCGCCGCCGTCATTGCGGGGGACAAAGCATCCGGTCAAGTCCACCTTTGTCCACCAAGTCCACCAAGTCCACCGTGTCCACCGTGTCCACCGACAATTTTTCGCGGTTAAATCAATTGGAAAGGAATTTGTTCTAAAACAGGTCCCCGCGACATCCGCCGACGCTCCAGGGCCGCGCTGGAGCCGGTGATGGCAGGCGAACACAGGAGAGAGAGAGCCATGAAACGCACTATTCTGCTGATAATTCTGCTGACATTGGCTGTCGCGCCCGGGCTGCGGGCGCAGGACTCATCGCCGCCTTTATTTGAAGAAACCGCCGGAGCGGCGCAGACCGACGCCTTGTCGTTTGCGTTGGTCGGCACGGCGGCGGCGCAGGAAACCGGTTACGGCGCGACGGCAACCTATCAGGAGGAGCCGAAAGAAGAGCGGCGGATGTCTCGAAGATCGGTTCAGGCGCTCATCGGGGGCATCTTCCTTCTCCTGTGGCTTATCTGGAAGGGGTTGAAAGGCATTCTCGCCATGATTGGCGGGATTTTCGGGGCGGCGAGCAAAACGTTGGCGCCGGTGGCATCCGTCCCCATCGACACCCGAAGTCGCAAGCGCGCCGCGGCGGGCGACAGGAGGATCCGACCGGATCCGGTTCCCGTGTACGCGTCCGCCGGCCGGGCGGATATGAACACTGACGTGGCCGAAGTGTGGACACGCGAAGCGGCGGCGCCGGGGAACAGGAACGCCCGGTTGGCGATCGAGCCGCTGGAGCAGGAGGTGCAGCCGGCCCGCGGATTCGGCGGCAGAACGAGACCCGGAGCCGATGCCGCGCGCCGCCCCACAGCCGCCCGCACGGGGTCTTTGTTGGACGAAACCCGGGAGGCGGCCGAAGCGGGGGATGTGTCGGCGCAATACAATATGGGCGTCATGCTGAAGGGCGGCGTGGGCGTCACACGGAGTGCCTCCGACGCCGTGAAATGGTTTCGCAAGGCGGCGGTGCAGAATGACCCGCAGGCGGCCTTCACTCTTGCCGAAATGTACCACACCGGGGACGGCGTGGTGCGCGATGACGCCGGGGCGATGAAATGGTACATCGACGCGGCGGAACGGGGGCATCCGGGGGCGCAGTTCGCTCTGGGCCGGGTTTTTCTTGCCGGGGACGGTGTCGTCCGGGATGAACCGCGGGCGGTGGACTGGCTGCGCCGGGCGGCGGAGCAGGGGCACCCGGGAGCGCAGTACGCCCTGGGGGTGATTTACGGCCGCGGCGAAGGCGTGGGCGGGGAAAAAGTCGAGGAAGCCTCGTGGTACCGCGCCGCGGCGGCCCGGGGCAACGCCGATGCGCAGAACAATCTCGGATGGATGTATCTCACCGGCGAGGGTGTTGCCCGGGAGCCGGCCGAAGCCGAACACTGGTTCCGCCAGGCGGCGGAGCAGGAGCATCCCGCGGCGGAATTCAACCTGGGCATGATGTACGACAGCGGCGACGGCGTCCTCCGGGACAAGGCCGAAGCGCGCAAATGGTTCAAGCTGGCGGCGGCGCAGGGTTATCCGGCGGCGCGGAGAAAGCTGAACGGCGTGGGCGGCGAACCCGGGGAGGGCGCCGGAGCGATGTCTCCGCGGCGTCGGGCGAACCCTCCGGGGGACAGCGCCGACATGGTGGAGGCGGCCTCGTGGTTCCGCAAGGCGGCGGAGCAGGAGTATCCGGCGGCTCAGTTCAGCCTCGGCGTGCTGTATTGCAGGGGCGAAGGTGTCGCCCGGGATGACGCCGAGGCGGAGAAATGGCTGCGCAAGGCGGCGGCCCAGGGCCACGCCATGGCCGACGCCGCCCTGAAGGTGCTCGACGAGACGCGCCGGAGGTGATGAGTCCGCCGGGAGGTTTTCAGATGACGGATTTGGAGCATGTCCGCTTGGACGTGCGCGACAGCCGCCGCGTCATCCCGGCGCCATATCACTGAACCGGACGAGGCGGACATTGCCGAGCCGCTCCGACTCCCGCGCCAGAGCGTCGGTGAAGCCCGTTTTGGCGAAGAGCCAGAACCATTGATGTTTGAAGGAGAACAGCCTGCTTTGCGCCATGAGGTCGTTCAGGACGCCGAGGTCAACCGGAGCGTTCGTCCATTTGCACTCGCAGAACAGGGCGCTGTCGTTGCGGTATGCCAGAATGTCAATTTCCTCCTGCCGCTTTTCTTTCGGATTGCCGCCCCACCACCTGCCGACTCTGCCGGGCAGAAACGGCAGCGCGCCGCGCCGGGCTTCTCCGGTGAGATACTGCCTGCATATCTCCTCGAACACCAAACCCATATAGGCAGGGAGGCGTCCGGCGATTTCGAGATCATAGACCGCCTCCCCCAGGCCCGACATGACGGCGCTCATGTTCGGAAACACGAACCGGTACCAGAACCGGAACATCAAATCGTCCAGCCGATAGAGCGTCTTTCTGGATGCCGCCGCCCCGGTGACGGGGAACTCTTTTTTCACGATGCCGAGCGCCATGAGCGACGCCAGATATTTCGCGCACTTGTTGCTTTCCATGCCGCTTTTGCCGGCAATTTCGTTCAGCCGGGACGCGCCCCCGGCGATGGCGCCGATCAGGCTGTTGTAAACCGCCGGTTCCCGCAGTTCCTGTTTCAGCAGGTTGGCCGGTTCTTCATAGAGCCGCCCCGAGGGGGTGAGAAACGCATCGATGATGTTTTCCCGCACGGTTTTCGCCGGGTCGATTCTGTCAAGATAGTCGGGAACGCCGCCGGTGAAACCATAGACCGTTGCCCGCTCCTCTTCGTCGAACGTGTCGAGAAACAGCTGGGATTCGAAGTAATCGAAGGGCAGAACCTTGAACTGCGCCGTCCGCCTGCCGTAGAGCGGGCTCTTGTACCCCAGAACCTGGTGTTCCATGAAGCTCATGCTTGACCCGCACAGGATCAAAAACAGCTTGCCGTCCTTGAGGCGGGTGTCGATATGGGCCTGGATGATGGACGATATCGGCGGGTAACCGCCCGCCAGATAGGGATATTCATCTATCACCAGCACCATGCGGGTGTCTTGGGAGACCTGCCCGATGTATTCGAAGGCGTTTTCCCAGTCGGAGAAGGAGGCCTTCCTCCTCAATCCCGGAGCGGTGACCGTGTACACGTCAGCGCTGAACCCGGACAGATTCGCGTTGCCGTCAGCTTCCCGCGCCAGAAAGTACACGGCGTTCCTGCCCTTGATGAACTCTTTGATCAGCGTGGTTTTGCCCACGCGGCGACGCCCGTAGACGATCGCACACTCGAAGCGGCCCGAGTTGTACATCCGGTTCAAAGCTTCAAGTTCCCGGCTTCTGCCGACAAACATCCGGCGGCCCCTCCAAAAAACAAACTCGTAAGTATGCAACTTACGAGTATATAAATAGCGCGAAGGGTGGATGGTGTCAATACGGCAAGAGATGAGCAGCCCCTGTGGCCTTGGTGGACAGGGTGGACACGATGGACTTGGTGGACGGGGTGGACACGATGGACTTGGTGGACGAATCCGCTGCTTCATCGGTTGAGTTTTCGCCCGACAGGTGCCGCGTCATTGCGAGGAACGAAGCAATCCAGGCTTTCCACCCTTGACGCCTTCACCGCCGGTTGAAACGTCGCCCCGCCGGTGCCGTCACCCACGAGGAACGAAGCAATCCGGTGTTGGCAACAGG
>JAISTL010000285.1 GCA_031272615.1 Methylobacteriaceae bacterium
ATTACGGGCGCTTTTTGACGGACAGCTATTATCTCAGGGATTTGCTGTGGCGGACGGTGCGCATGGCGGCGGTGGCGACGGCGTTTTCCGTGGTCATCGGTTATTTCGGCGCGTTCCTCATCACCCGGGCCCGGCAGGCCACCCAGACGTGGCTCATCCTGCTGGTCATGCTGCCGCTGTGGGTCAATCTCGTGGTCAGAACGCTGGCGCTGATTGTCGTGCTCGGGCGCAACGGGCCGCTCAACCAGGTGCTGCTGATGAGCGGGCTCATCGAGCGGCCGATGCAGCTTCTCTACAATGAAACCTCGGTGCTCATCGGCATGGTTCAAGTGGCGGTGCCCTTCGCGGTGATGTCGGTTTACGGCGTGCTGCGGTCCATTCCCGAACAGCTGGAACAGGCGGCGATGACCGTGGGCGCGGCGCCGCTGCACGTGTTCCGGCGGGTGACGCTGCCGCTCAGCCTTCCGGGCATCGCGGCCGCCAGTGTGCTGGCGTTCGGCATCAACGTCGAATCTTTTGTCGTGCCGATTCTGCTGGGCGGCGGCCGTGTGCGGTTCATGAGCGTCGCCGCTTATGAAACGGCCACCGTTTCCAACAATCTGCCGTTCGCCGCCACCATCGGCGTCATTCTTCTCATCGTCACCATGACGATGCTGGGCCTTTATCAGTGGGCCCTCCGCCGGGCCGGCCGTTCGGCGCCGGTTCCCCAAACGGTTCAGGCGTGAGGGGGGGAACATGCGCAGATCACTCATCGGAACCGGCCTGTGGACCTTGGGAGTCTTGGTGTTTTTTGCCTTTCTGCTGGCGCCGCCGCTGATTCTCATCGCCGTGTCGTTCAACCCGACGGCGATGGTCTTTCCACCCCAGGGCTTCACCCTGAAATGGTACGCCGTCATTCTGGAAAAGCCGGATTTCCTCAATGCCGCCGTTGCCAGCACCCTGCTCGGCACGATGACGGCGCTGGTCAGCACCGGCAGCGGTCTGCTGGCGGCCGTCGGTCTCAAGCGCTGTGACGGCGCGCTCAAGGCGTTTGTGTCGGCGCTGCTGATGTCGCCGCTGTTCATCCCTGCGGTTCTGGTGGCGCTGGCGCTGTTCCAGCTGATTTTCATGCTGGGAATCGTCAACAATGTCTGGACGCTGCTTGCCGCCCATGTGGTCGTGACCATGCCCTATCCGGTGCGCACCGTCATGGCGCAGATGGAGAATTTCGCCCCGCAGCTGGAGGAGGCGGCGCTGAGCGTCGGCGCGACGCCGCGTCAGGCCCTGTGGCGGGTGACGCTGCCGCTGCTCAGGGCCAGTATCGTGCCGTCGCTGATCATCACTTTTGTGCTGTCATGGAACAATTACACCGTGTCGATTTTCCTGGCCGACAAGAATTGGGCGACGCTGCCGCTGCAGCTGCGCGCCTATCTGCAGTATGAATACGAGCCGTTCGTCGCGGCGATGTCCACCATTCTGATTCTGGCGTCGGTGGTGCTGCTGCTGGTCGTTGACCGCACCATCGGCTTCGGCGGGCCGGGCAGGAGGAAATAGCCGGCGGGGACCGCTTGGGCGGCAGGTATCCTATTCCTTTTTCGCCGGTTTCAGGGCGTCGAAGGCGAGACCGGCGGCGCCGAGCACGATGGCGGCGTCGGCGATGTTGAAGATGTACCACGAAAAGTCGCCAAGGTGGAAATGGGCGAAATCGAACACCGCGCCATAGGCGGCGCGGTCGATGACATTGCCCAGCGCCCCGCCGATGATGAGCCCGAAGGAGAGGCTGACGAAGGGGCGCACGGCCCGGTGCATCCAGGCCGCCAGGACGAGGACGGCGACAAGGGAGGCGCACACCAGCACCCGGCGGCCGGTTTCGGTGTCCTGCTGGAACAGGCCGTAGGAAATGCCGCGGTTCCAGGTGACGGTGAGGTCCAGCACCGGCAGCAGCGGATAGCTGAGGCCCTGGGGAAAGGCGTCGACCTCGGGGGCCAGCGCCATGATTTCGGTGGCCGACAGCCCGAAGAAGCGCATGACGCCGAGTTTGACCGCCTGGTCACAGATGAGTGTCACGACGGCCGCCGGCCATCCCCAGCGCAAAGCCCTCACGACACCGGCGCTCCCGCGGCTTTGAGTTCCCGGAGCGCCCGGGCGTCGCGCGCCGACACCTCGGGATAATCCGGGTCAGTGCCGACATCGGTGAGAATCTTCCAGCAGCGGGCGCACTTTCTGCCTTCGGGGGCGGCGTGGACCACCGCGACGCCGGGCACATCCTCCAGGCGGAAGGCGGTTCCGGGCCCGTCGCCCGCTTCCAGCTGCACGCCGGAGGTGATGCAGACTTCCGCCATGTCGACGCTTTCGAGTTCCGCCTTCAATGCCGGGTCGGCGATGTAAATCACCGGCGCCGACTCCAGGCTGGAGCCGATGTTCTTGGCGGCGCGCTCGATTTCCAGAGCGCCGTTGACCACCCGGCGCACCCGGCGGATGCGGGCCCAGCGGTCCGCCAGCGCCGGGTTCAGCCAGCCGGCGGGAGTTTCGGGGAAGAGCTCCAGATGCACCGAGACGGCGTCGGGATAGCGCGACAGCCAGGCTTCGTCGGCGGTGAAGGCGAGCACCGGCGCCAGCCACGCGGCCACACGCCGGAACACCTCGTCGATGACGGTGAGGGCGCTCTTGCGGGGGATGCTGGAGAGCGGGTCGCAATAGAGGGCGTCCTTGCGCACGTCGAAATAGAAGGCCGAGAGGTCGGCGGTCATGAAATGCCCGAGCACCGCCATCACCCGCTTGTAATCATAGGTGTCATAGGCGTCGCGGATCTCGGCGTCGAGTTCGCCGAGGCGGTGCAGGATAAAGCGTTCCAGCTCCGGCATGTCGGCAACCGCCACCCGTTCGGCTTCCTTGAAGTGGTGCAGCGAGCCCAGCATCCAGCGCAGCGTGTTGCGGAGTTTGCGATAGGTTTCCGCCACCGTCTTGAGGATTTCCCTGCCGATGCGCAGGTCGTCGGAGAAATCCGCCGAGGCGACCCACAGGCGCAGGATATCGGCGCCGTTTTCCTTGATGACCGCCTGCGGCGCGATGGTGTTGCCCAGGGATTTGGACATCTTCTCCCGCGCCTCGTCGAGAACGAAGCCGTGGGTCAGCACCACATCGTAGGGCGCCCGGCCGCGGGTGCCGCAGCTTTCCAGCAGCGAGGAATGGAACCAGCCGCGGTGCTGGTCCGAGCCTTCGAGATACATCACCATGTCGGGCCCGCCGTCGACGAGGCGGTGGGCGGAAAGGTCCGGCCGCTGTTCGAGAACGAAGGTGTGGGTGGAGCCGGAATCGAACCAGACATCGAGAATGTCGTCGATTTTCTCGAACCGCGACGGGTCATGGCCGAAGGGCGTGAGGAAGCGCCCGGCGGCGCCGTCACGATACCAGACATCGGCGCCCTCCCTGGCGAAGGCGTCATAAATGGCGTCATCGACCCGGTCGTCCCTCAGCAGGGTTCCGGTTTCCTTTTCGACGAACACGGTGATGGGCACGCCCCAGGCGCGCTGGCGGGAAATCACCCAGTCCGGCCGGTTTTCAATCATGCCGGTGATGCGGTTTTCCCCCACCGCCGGCACCCATTCCACCGTCTTGATGGCGGCAAGGGCCCGCTCGCGCAGGGTGTCGTCGTCACCGGCGATGGGCTTGTCCATGGAAATGAACCACTGCGGCGTGTTGCGGAAAATCACCGGCGCCTTGGACCGCCAGGAATGGGGGTATTGGTGCAGCAGTTTGCCCCGGGCCAGCAGCTTGCCGGCGGCAACCAGCCTGGCCAGCACCGCCTCGTTGGCCGGGCCATCCCTGCCCTTGTCGTCATAGATGCGCAGGCCGGCAAACAGCGGAATATACGGGAAATAGGAGGAATCCTCCGAGACGGTGTGCGGCACTTCGTCGGTGCCGCAGGCGGCGAACAGCGCCCGGTGCTTGAGGAAGGTGAAATAGTCGTCGGCGCCGTGCCCCGGCGCGGTGTGGACAAACCCGGTTCCGGCGTCGTCGGTCACGTAGTCGGCGGGCACCATGGGCACGCCGAAATCCCAGTAGCCGTTGCCGCCGTCGATGCCGCGGAACGGATGGGCCAGGCGGGTGACGGCGGCGGGGTCGACATCCCCGAGGCGCTCAAAACCCGTCACCCTCGCGGCGGCGAACACCGAGTCCGCCAGGGTGTCGGCCAGCACGTAGAGGCTGCCGGTTTTGGCCCAGTTGTCCGCCGGCGCGTCCGTCACTTTGTAGAGGCCGTAGGCGATGTGTTCACCGTAGGCGACGGCGCGGTTGGCGGGGATGGTCCACGGCGTTGTCGTCCAGATCACCACTGCGGCGTCTTTCAGCGCCGGGTCGGCGGTTTCGGATATCGGGAAGGCGACCCAGATGGTGGTGGAGGTTTTGTCTTTGTATTCCACCTCGGCTTCGGCCAGCGCCGTCTTTTCAACCGGCGACCACATCACCGGCTTGGAGCCGCGGTAGAGCTGGCCGGAGGCGGCGAATTTCATCAGCTCCCGGGCGATTTGCGCTTCCGCCGGATACGCCATGGTGAGGTAGGGGTGGTCCCAGTCGCCGACGCCGCCGAGGCGCTTGAACTCCTCACGCTGGATGTTCAGCCACTTTTCGGCGAAGGCGCGGCACTGGCCGCGGAATTCGATGACCGGCACGTCATCCTTGTTCTTGCCTTTGTCGCGGTATTCCTGCTCGATTTTCCATTCGATGGGCAGGCCGTGGCAATCCCAGCCGGGGACATAGTTCGCCTCGTAGCCGAGCATCTGTTTGGAGCGCACCACGATATCCTTGAGGATTTTATTGAGCGCGGTGCCGATGTGGATGTTGCCGTTGGCATAAGGGGGGCCGTCATGGAGCACGAAGCGCCGCCGCCCGGAAGCCTGCGCCCGCAGCCGGTGGTAGATATCCAGGGAATACCAGCGCTCCAGCAGCTTTGGCTCCTTCTCCGGCAGGCCGCCGCGCATGGGGAAATCGGTTTCAGGCAGAAACAGGGTTTTGGAATAGTCGATGGAGTGTTCGGACATTTGATTTGGACTTCTCACAGAAAATAAAACAGGACGGCGGCGGGGCCGTCCACCGGGGAGGCTGATTGTCCCGGTCCGCGAAGGCGATGAGCGCCCTATGCCACAACTCAACCCTGAAAATCAACGGGATTTCACGGAAATTTGGAATGCGGAATGCGGAATGACCACGGTTGGCGTTTTGGTGGGGGGGGGGGGGGGG
>JAISTL010000292.1 GCA_031272615.1 Methylobacteriaceae bacterium
GGTCTCCGGTGCCCACCGGCACCGTCGACTTGGTGACCACCACCACATAGTGTTTCAGGTTGGCGGCAATGTCCCGCGCCGCCTGATACACATACGAAAGATCAGCATGGCCATCGCCGCGCCGCGACGGCGTGCCGACGGCGATGAATACTACCTCCGAGTCCGTCATGGCTTCCGCCAAATCGGTGGTGAAACCGAGGCGCCGGGCCTCGACATTGCGAACCACCAGCTCGGTGAGCCCCGGCTCGTAAATCGGTATCTTCCCCTGCCGCAACCGCTCGATTTTTTCCCCGTCGGTATCGACGCACCGCACATGATGACCGAAATCGGCAAAACACGCGCCGGACACCAGCCCGACATAACCCGCACCTATCATGACCACACGCATGGAATACCCCCTGATAATTTCTGTCGCGCGATGCGTCCGCCGTCAGTTTTCCTTCATCAAGTGAACACGGCTTTCGATATACATCATCGCCCTGTAGTCCGCGTGGAGGAAGCGATCCGTCGGTTGCAGAACCACCAGATTGCTGATGTTGAGGTCCAGGAACAAATGGATTCCCACTGATTTCTGCACAACGGAACAGCTGAAGGACCACGCGCCGGGCCGCATCACCGGATTCACGATTTCAAACACGGCCTTGGATTTCCCCGCGGGAATAACCAGTGTTTCGTGGCCGATTTCGTAGCTGTCAATGATTGCCGCCCCCTTGTACATTTCGGTGTCGCACCCGACACGGACAATGCCGTCGGTGATCTCTTGTTGCGATTCAATAACAATCTCCAGCTTAAACGGTTTTCCGAAGCCGATTTCTTTGATGGGCCGGCCGTCGACGCCATCCAGAATACGAAACCCGGTCACTTTGACCTTTCCTGTTCCGACACGCTTGGCGCCGTATTCCGTCGCAATGGCTTCACGTTGCGCGTCATCTGAGAGATTTCTCGTGTCTGAAGCCGCCCGCGCCAAAGCGTTCAAATCCTCGTAACGGCGACAGGCGGCCTCGACCGGCACGATGCCGCCCGAACGTCCGTGGTCCAGCACCAAACCCTTGTTGCACACCGCCCAGATTGCCCCCGGGGCATGGGAAACCAACAGAATGGTGGTGCCGCCCGCGCGCAACATATGGATACGATCAAAACATTTCTTTTGAAACGAAATATCGCCGACCGCCAGCACCTCGTCAACCAGAAGAATGTCGGGACTGCCGATCGCCGCCACCGCAAAGCCGAGGCGCACCGCCATACCGCTGGAATAATTGCGCACCGGCATGTCGATGAACTGTTCCAAATCGGCGAACTGCACGATTTCATCGAACTTTTTGGTGATTTCCGCAGGCGTCATCCCCAACAGGGTGCCGTTGATATAGACGTTTTCCCGCCCGGTGAGCAGCGGCGAGAACCCGGCGCCGGCGGCAATCAGTGCGCCGACCCGCCCGCGCAGCTCCACCGTTCCCTTGTCCGGCGTGTAGGAACCGTTGAGGATGCGCAGCATGGTCGTTTTGCCCGAACCGTTGACCCCCATGATTCCGACGGCATCTCCCGATTCCAGCTCAAAACTGACATCATCCAGCGCCCAGAATTCTCCCGGCCGCAGCGTGTCGTCCTTGCCGCGGCCCATCACCCGCCGGGCGCTGTCAATCATGCCGTACCTCAAAGCACTCTTCAGCGACAAGCCGAATTTCTTGCCGAGCCCTTCGACAATGACGGAAGGTTTACCCATGAGCTGCCTCCGAATCCCCTGCGCGCCCCATTATAACCGTTCCGCCGCAAGGTCTTCAATCAGATAAAACACCCGGATGCAAACAACGGCGCACACGCAGGCCGCCGCGGACAGCAGAAGGAAAACGCCCCCGTTCTCCGCGTGCCCGGTGATGATCAGTGACCGCGGCGTATCCACCAGATAGGTCAGCGGATTGTATGTAATCAACGTCTTGATGAGCGGGTTGGTGATGGTGTCCCTGAGGTAGATCACCGGCGTGACGTACATGACCAGTGACAGCCCGAACTGAACCATCGAGGTGAGATCCCTGGCGATGATCCCGAGAACCGACAGCACCAAACCGGCGGACGCGCCGAGTAATACCATGGGCAGAACCAGCACCGGATAAAGGATGAACCACCATGACGGCGCCATGCCGTAGAGCAGAAGCACCACCAGCACCGTCACCATGTTGGTCATGATGGCGTAATAGAGATTGCTCAAGGCGCTGACGGCAAGGGAAATCTTGGGGATCCGCGTGCGCATGATCAAGTCGGCCTGAGCCGCCAGGCCGCCGCTGACTCCGGCGAGCGCTCCGGGCAGACACGACCAGACACAGCTTCCCGTAAGAACATACAGCGTATACGGTATTTCCCCCTCCCCCGGGACAAGAACACCGGAAATGTAGAGAAAAAGGAAACTCAGCACCCCGAGCAGCGGGGATATGAACGCCCAGAAATACCCCAGCAGCTTTTGCTTGTACTGGGCCTTGAAATCCCTGAGAAACAACCGCAGGATGATATAGCGGGAGGCATGGATATCCCCGGCGGCCTGGCGAACCCCCCACAAAAACCCTCCCTGACGTTCGTTCGGTCGATAAATTGTGACCTCGGTTCCATCCGCTTCCAGTTTTCTCATTGACCTCACCATATTCCGGCCCGATGAACGGGTCCGAGTGCGCATGTACAGCATTTTCCCCGCAAGGGCAATCTCTCCCCATGGCATTCCGACACATGACCTCCGAATGCCCCCGCCGCCCCCTCCAAACCGCGGAGAGGTTTATGGTGAAATCTGTGTGAGGTATTCAGGCTGTTTGACCATATCGCCCATCCCGTAGATTGCAACGTCGCTGCCCGGGCGGCGCCGTCATTGCGAGCGAAGCGCGGCAATCCAGTAAGGGGCGATCCGCTGGATTGCTTCGTTCCTCGTGGGTGCCGGCCCAACCGGCGGTGCGACACGTCAAACGGTGGAGTAGGAACGCTCGAACGCTTGTCACACACTCCGCCGTCATTGCGGGCAAAGCGAAGCAATCCACACTAACCCATTGTAAAAACAAGAGAATGCAGACGATACAAGGCTGGATTGCTTCGCTCACGCTCGTGGGTGGTGGTGGCGGCGTCAGCAGCCGACGATATGGACCGTGCTGCCGTCGGGAAGAGTCTCGGTCACCCAGTAAATCCGCTCCTCCCAGGGTTTCGTCTGGTCGCGGTCGAAAATGACCAGCCAGCCCTCGGAGGCGCCGCAGGTGTCCATGTAGCGCTCCAGCTGTTCCAACCCGTCCTTGCGCGCTTTCGGGCCGGCGAGCTTCAGCTCCACCGGATAGGTATGGTCTTTGTAAATTACGCCAACATCCACCCGGCCGCGATCAAGGGCGTATTCCCGGATGATACGCCCGCCGCCATTGACCACCCGCTGCAAAAACGCCTGCATGATCAAATGCGGCGCCGACTCAAGGAAATCATATTTCTCCATCCAGATACCGGAGTTCTCCCGCCAGAACTGCTGAAACTCCCTGAGCAACCCGTTCATATCCAGCGTCTTGCCGTCCATCCACCGGTGCTGGAGACTTGCCGGCAGCGACATTTGCGTGTCATAGTTCAACGTGCGGACAATCATGTCCCGGTAAATCGGGTTGGCCGGAGTGAGCTTCCCGTCCGCGTCGGTTTTCAGCAAGCCGAGATCCAGGCAAAACTTGGTGTCGTCGGAGAGCAGCGACACGGTCGGGCTCGTGCCCGCCAGCACCGGATCGATCACCTTGCGCACCCGCGGTTCCTTGAGCCGCTCCAGCAGGGAATCAATGTGAGTATCGCGGCGCAGCATCAGCGTTTCCGCCGCGGCGTCAAAGTGCTCCGCAGTGACAGGTTTGCTGTAGTCCAGAGCCAGGTCGTCTTCGACGATCTGCCGCGCCAGGGCGTTGACCAGCCACGGCTGACCCTCGCACCAATACCACGCCCGTTCCACCGCGCCAGGCTCGAACACCTGACCCGTCGCCTCGGTGTGCTGCTGATAAAGCTCCCCCACCTGCTCCACCGTGAAGTTGGTGAGTGTCAGCGCCTTGGTGACGATGTTGAACGGGCTCGCCGACCCCAGCGTTTGCTCCTCCGGCCGGATTTGCGCCTTGAAATCCCGGATGTCCCGCATCCCGATGAGGGAAATCGACCACGGGAACGGCGCCCTGATGATGTTCACATAGCCGTCGCGCAATTGCCGCAGAAACGTGATCAACGTTTGGTCCGAAAGACAATCCGCCTCGTCGAAGAAGACGATGAGCGGTTTGTCGAGAGCAGCGCATAAGTTCGACAGGGCCATACGAATCTCCGCTCCCGGTTCACCGGCCTGCAGCCGGCCGGGATATCGGGATTTTATCTCCGGAACCAAGGAAACGGCGGTATCCAGAAGGCCAATCACCATGGGGATGGATTGCGCAATCTCCGTAATCCCCTGCAGCGCTTCCAACGAACAATACAGCGCGTAAAACCGACCGCCAAAGTTGACATCACCGGTCAGTGTGTTCAACAGCGTGGTCTTGCCCGATTGGCGCGGCGCGTGGATGACAAAATACCGTTGATTCAGCGCCAATTTGAGCGCTTCGGGAAGCCGGGCCACGGCGTCCAGCATGTAGTGTCTTCCAGGGATGCACGGTCCCGCGGTGTTGAAATATTTCGGAATCGCATACGGATCGGACATGTCGGCGCTCCTGCAGTTTCGCCGACTATACCCTATCCCGGCTAAAATAACAACGAAGCCGTATTCCGGAGAATCCGCCGGTGAGGCGTGGAAGCGGCGCGTTTGGGATGGCGGACGCCCCCGTTTGCCCGTCGCCGGATGGAAGCCCGCGACCCACTGACCGCGCTTGCAGCGCGCGGCAGACGGGTGCGTTCGCCATCCCAGCCCTGCGGAACCGGCCGTGGGTCACGCCAAACGATGGAGTAGGAACGCTCGAACGCTTGTCACACAATCCGCCGTCATTGCGAGCGATAGCGAAGCAATCCAGACTAACCCATTGTAAAAACAATAGAATTCAGACGATCCCAGTCTGGATTGCTTCGCTCACGCTCGTGGGTGACGGCCCAACCGGCACCGCGCGGCG
>JAISTL010000343.1 GCA_031272615.1 Methylobacteriaceae bacterium
GGCCGCTGGTGGCCGGCGGACTATTCCGGCGAGCCGCTGGTGTCGGTGGAGGAAAACTTTGCCCGCAATATCGGCCTCAGCATCGGCGACACCCTGGAGGTGCAGGTCATCGGCGTGCCGGTGAAGGCGCGGGTCGCCAGTTTCCGGCGGGTCGACTGGGCCAGTCTCAACATCAACTTTTTCCTGGTGTTCTCCCCCAACGCCTTCGCGGGCGTTTCCCATTCCCAGCTGGTGACGCTGACGTTCCCGTCGGCGCCGGACAGCGCCTTCGAGGCGATGATTGCCCGGGAGGTGGCGAAACAGTTTCCCGCCGTCGGCAGCATCCGGGTCAAGGAGGCGCTGGATACGGTGAACGCGGCGCTGGCGCAGCTCATCCTCGCCATCCGCGCTGCCGGCTCGGTGGTGCTGCTGGCCGGTTTTCTGGTTCTCGCCGGAGCCTTCGCCTCGGGCCAGCGCCGGAGAGTGCGGGAAATGGTCATTCTCAAGACGCTGGGCGCGGCCCGCCCGTTCCTGATGCGCGTCTATCTGGCGGAATACCTGATGCTGAGCCTGGCGACGACGGTGTTCAGCGTGCTGTCCGGGCTGTTTGTCGCCCGGGTCATCATTTCGCGGTTCCGCATTCTCGATTTCCAGTGGCTGCTGGGGGACGCGCTTCTCGCCGCGCTGCCGGCGGCGGCCGCAGCGGTGGCCCTGGGCCTCATCGGCACATGGGCGTTATTGAACACCAAACCGGCGGAGTATCTGCGGGAACTGTAGGCGGGAATTCGGTGGACAGGGTGGACTAGGTGGAAACTGTGGAAATATTTGCCGGCTGTGATTCGGCTTTACGACGTTCCAAACCATTAATGGCAAAACGTTTCCACGTCCACCCTGTCCACCCTGTCCACCCTGTCCACCGTGTCCACTTTTCGGGGTACACCCCTCACGCGAATACCCATGCCACGATGCCCATCAGCAGCGAGAAGGCGACGCACAGGCCGATGAGCTTGCGGATCACCCGGCCCTCGGCGCCGATGATGCCGGTGGTGGTGGTGCCGAGCAGCACTTTCGAGGGCGAGAACATGCAGCCGTCGGCGGCGCCGCCGGTCTGCGCCGCCAGAAAGATGCCGGGGGCGCTGTCGGTGAGCCGCGCCATGTTTTCCTGAAACTGCCCGAACAGGATGTTGGAGCTGGTGTTGCTGGAGGCGACGAACGCGCCCAGCGCGCCGATGAACGGAGCCAGAAACGCGTAGTATTGCCCGGTGACACCCGCCGCGCCGCGGGCCAGAACCTCCACCTGGCCGCTGCCGGTCATCACTTTGGCCATGATCACCAGCAGCAGAACCGAAAGCGAGGACGGCAGCGATTTCTTCAGGGAATTCGCGAGGATGAGACCGATGCTTCCGGGGCGGATCAACCCTTTGGCGCTGAAAAAGCCGTAGGCGACGGCACAGGTGATGAGCAGGAAAAAGCTCGAATGGATGAGCCACGCCACCGGCCCGTAAGCGGGTTGCGCCGTGTTGACGAAGCCGAGCCCCGTTGCTGTTTGCGGGAAGGCGAAACTCATGCTCCACGCGCCGAGGGTCTGCCGCAGCGGCGGCGTCAGCAGCACCAGCACCGAAACCGCCACCAGCACGTAATAGGGCAGGAACACGCCGTGCAGCGTGAGGTCCGGCGCGTCGGCGGTCTGTTCGGCGGTGTCGGCGAACATGTCGCTTTCCGGGCCGGGGCCGCGGCGGTAGCGCGGCAGCCGGGCGATGAGGAACACGGCGCCCATCGCCAGCGTTGTCGGCACAATCTCCGCCAGCGTCGGCGCCGGCCGGGAGAGCAGCACCTGCCCGCCGACCATGATGAGCCCGAGCACGGCAAGCGCCGGAAGGCCGTGGCGCACCCCCTTCAAGCCGCTGTGGAACCAGCAGACGGCGGCGCCGGAGACAAGGCAGACCATGCCGGTGAACACGGCGGTCCACAGCGCGGTGGTGTGGAACAGCACCGGGTTGACGCCCAGCGAGGTCTGCTGCACCAGGGCGTCCCACGCCAGCGCCAGAGTGCCGAAGGTGTTGCCCCAGGCGTGGCCGACCAGCGGCACCACCACCGCCCACAGCGGCCGCACGCCGATGGCGAGCATGATCGGCGCGGTGACGGCGATGGGCACGCCGAACCCCGTCGGGCCCTGCAGGAAGCTGGAAAAACACCAGCCGACGGCCAGCACCCGCAGCAGGCGGTCGGGAAACAGCCGCGCGAACTCCCGCTGCATGACGGCGAAGACATCGGCCTGGCGGCTGATTTCATAGAGCAGGATGGCCGGAACCACCACGGCGATGATGGGGACGGAATTCCAGACGCCCTTTCCGGTCTCGACGAGCAGCACCGCCGCGCCCGCGTCGAAAACGAGGACAGCGATGAGAAACGCCGCGATCATCCCGGCCCAGGAGGCGCTGACCGCCGACCAGCGCCACCCGACCATCAGGGTGAGCAGCAGCAGAATGGGCAGAATCGCCCCGCCCCATGTCAACCATGTTACCGGCAGTGAAGTCATGTCAGCCTGAAACCCCTGAAACTCCCCGGTTCTCCCGGGTTTTGACCATTCATTAGTGTTTGTTTTTGCCCCTGTGCGTTCCCTGAATCACATACTGTGTTTGCACGATGACCATGGTCGCCGCGGCGAAGCCCGTGAAAATGATATAGGCGGGGATATAGCTTCCCAGCGTGTCGGCGAGGAAACCGGGCATGACGCCGACCAGCACCGCGCCGGACACATAGGCGATTTGCATCCTCTTGACATTGCGCTCGAATTCGGCGGCGCTGGAAAGCTCGGTGACCCACACCGCCAGCCCCACCGTCGCCAGCGACAAGCCGACGCCGGCGAGCGAAACGGCGGTGACGGCCAGCGCGGTATCGTGGGTGCGCGCCGAAACCATGCACAGGGCGTAGCCGGCAATCGCCACCAGAAAATACAGAAAGTTGGCCCGGAAGGTACCGACGGCATCGGCGATGACGCCGAACAGGCCCTTGCCCACCGTCATGGCGATGCCCTCCGCCGACAGCAGCAGGGCGATCTCCACCGCGGTGAAGCCTTCGCTGCGGAACAGCACGGCCAGATGGGCGTTTCCGGTGGTGGCGAAGCCGCCGAGCATGGTGATTCCCGCCAGCATGAGCAGGAAACCGCGCCGACTCATGCCGGGGCCTTCCGCCGGGGCCACCGGCACACCCCCCACCTCCGGCGCGGGAGCGTCGGGTTCGGTCGGGGTATCGATGGGGCGGTTGCGGACCAGCAGAAAGATGACGGCAACGATGAGGGTGATGACACCGGATTCGACGGTGAACGCCGCCGGCACCGAGAACGTTTCGGTCAACGCCGTGATGGCGATGGGCCCGGCAATGGCGGCCACCCCGCTGCCGGCGGCGCAGAATCCCAGCGCCGTCGCGTTGTGATCCTTGAACCAGCGGCCGATGATGATGGTTACCGGCACCATGCCGCCGAAGCCGTAGGCCATGCCGGCAAGACACGCCGCCACCAGGGCGACGGGGTAATTGTCCGCGGCAAATCCGTAGAGAAAAAACGACGCCGCCGAGCACAATCCGGCGACGGCGAGCCCGAGGCGGATATCCAGCAACCTGAGATAGCCCGTCATCAGGAACAGCGCCGCGAAGGCCAGAGAGGCCCTGAGCGCGATGAGGGTCGAGGTTTGGGTGTTGGTGAAGTGATAATCATTGATGAGGTAGGGCAGATAAACCGAGAACACCCCGGATGTCAGCCCGACAATGACGAACGTCTGCAGGCAACCGCCCG
>JAISTL010000037.1 GCA_031272615.1 Methylobacteriaceae bacterium
CCCCGGTTGCCGTGACGCCTCCGCCCGGGCCCGCTGCTCCGTCCCGCCCGTACTGGAGCGGGCTTTCCGTCGACACTCTGTTGAGTTTCGCCGAACATGCCGCCGCGGCGTGCCGGGAGCTGCGCAAGGCGCGGGACGGGCTCGAATCTCTCGATTTCGACCCGGGAGAGTCGTTGGCGGCCCTGGAGGAATTTGCCGCGGGAGTGACGGACCTCGCCGCTCTGCTTCCCCGCCTCAATCTCGAGGTTCTCGCCCGGGCGCGCGGCCGCCCCGCGGCGTTCCGCGGGTTTCTCGAAGAGTGCTTCAACACCCAATCCCTGCACACATTGGTTGCCAAGCTGGTGGTGGAGCCGGACCATCCCGGAACCGCCGGAAATATCCGGGAATTTGCCGCGCTGCTCGAGGATATCGGCATCGGCGAGCGGGATGTGGCCGCTTGGAGCGCCGATTGCGCCCGCGAAGAGGAGATCCTCGCCGACAAGAAGCCGCGGGTGGCCTCCTTCAAGAGTTTCATGGAAAGCTATCCGTCGGCGCCGGGGGACGAAGTCTCGAGGAAATATGCGCGCATGGCCGCCGAAGTGGCGCAGTTGGAAAGCCATGTCCGGGTGTGCCGGGCGTTGCAGATGATGTGCAGCCGGCTTTTGCTCCACGAGAACATCGATGTCGCCTATCTCCGCCTGCTGGCGGACCGTCTGGATGAAATCGCCGAACGCAAGCGGCGCCTGGACAGTGACGCCGCGGCGCAGGAAATCCTCGGCAGTCTCTTCCGCGGCTGGGAAACCGCGCCGGAACAGTTTGTCAGCGAACTCCAGGCGCTGAACAAGTTGGAGGACCATGAGCGGTTTTCAGCCCAGCTGGTCGGGGTTTTGGAAACCGCCCGCGTCGACCGGGCGCTGAGCCTGCTGCAGCGGGTCGGCGAGGCCGAGCGGCGGGTTGTCGAATACCTGGCGCCGTTGGTGCAGCTGTGCGGTGCGGGCCTCATCGACTTTGTGGACGCCTTGTCCCCGGAGGAAAAATACCGGTATTTTCAGGAGATGGCGCGGGATGGCGACGGTTTGCTGCGGCAGCTGGGCCTCACCGGTGAGGCGCCGCTGCGGCTTGTTGCCGCCCGCCCCGGGCCGGTGGCGGACCGTCAGAGCCCAGGGGAAACACGGTCTTCCGCCCCCGTTCCCGCGGCTCTCCCCGCGCCCGTCGCCGCGCCCGAACCGGAGAATGACCCCTGGCACGCCCGGGTGCGCGAGGCGATATCCAGCGGTATCCGCGCCGCGCCGTTGGTCGTGGTGCCGGGCGGGGCGGATGACAGGCGGGAATCCTTCGACGAATTTGTCGCCGGGTGCGGGGAGACGCTGTCCGGCCGCCGTTTCTATGAATACGATTACGTGACCGGGGAATTGCGCGCCTTTGTCCGCCGGTTCATTGACGCCTTCGGCCCGGTGACGGTGAGCGGCCTCAGCCGGGTTGTCGCCGGGGTCCACGGTTTCCGCAACCGCGACAAACAAATCCGCCATCTGGTGCGGGTCGCCGTCGCCCGGGAACGGCGCAATTCCGAATCCCCCGACGGAGAGCTGGTGTTCTGGCCGGAGGGCGAAACACCGGCGCCCATCGTCGCCTTCCGCGGTTTGAACGTCAACGGCCACATCCGGGAGTGGCGGGAAATCCCTCATCCCGAGCGTCTGGGGCTGGCGGTGGAAGAGGCCCGCGCCTTCCCCGAGGGCGATGCCGCCGCTCTGGCCAGGCGCATGGCGGTGCGCGCCGGGCTCGGGCATCCGGAGCCGCACGTCGCCGACGCCCTGCGCCTTCTTGCCGAAGAGGCGAAGCTGGTGCTGTTCGACGGCAGCTGAACCACGGGCCTCTGCCCCAACAAACCGGGTAAAACCGTCCAAAGGTCTATTGGCGAACCGGGCACTTGTCGTCTATAAGGACGCGTCCGGAACAACAAAAGGGACCGGGACCCATGACCTCGCAACCCTCCGCCAGCGCTTCTTCCCGCCCGGTCTCCACCGGCTCGCCCGTCGAGGAAGACATCCTTTCCGTCGGGTCTGAAGACACCTCCGGCGCCCATCCGAAATTCGGCGCGCTGGTGCTCAGCTGCATCGGCGTGGTTTATGGCGACATCGGCACCAGCCCGCTCTACGCCTTCAAGTCGACCATGGCCATCGCCAACCGGAGCGAAGCCGTCAGTATGCCGTTGGTGTTCGGCGCGCTGTCGCTCATCGTCTGGGCGCTGGCGGTGGTCGTCACCCTCAAATATGTGGTGATCCTGCTGCAGGCTGACAACCACGGCGAAGGCGGCACCCTGACCCTCGAGGCGCTGGCGCAGCAGGCCATGGGCGGCAAAAGCCGGATTGTGCTGGTTCTGGGCGTGCTCGGCGCCTCGTTCTATTACGGCGACGCGGTGGTCACCCCGGCCATGTCGGTGCTCTCGGCCATGGAAGGCGTGGACCTCATCGCCCCCGAACTCGACCGGTACATCGTCCCCGTCACCCTGGTCATTCTCATCGGCCTGTTTTCGGTGCAGCGCTTCGGAACCGGGCGGGTGAGCGCGCTCTTCGCCCCGGTGATGGTCATCTGGTTCCTGACGCTGGGCGGGCTCGGCCTCTACAACATCCTGTCCTTTCCGTCGGTGCTCAATGCCGTGCATCCGCGCTTCGCCCTGAACTTTCTCGTCAACCACGCCGGCATTGCCCTGGCCATTCTCGGCGTGGCGTGTCTGGCGGTTTCCGGCGCCGAGGGGCTCTATGCCGATCTCGGCCATTTCGGCCCCAAACCCATCCGTTTCGCCTGGTTCGGGCTGGTGTTCCCCTGCCTGCTGCTGAACTATTTCGGCCAGGGGGCGCTGGTCCTTCATGACCCCACCGCCTTGCGCGCGACGTTTTTCCGCCTGGTGCCGGAATGGGGGCTGGTGCCGCTGATTCTGCTGGCGACCATGGCCACCATCATCGCCAGCCAGGCGGTGATCACCGGCGCCTTTTCCATGACCCAGCAGGCCATGCAGCTCGGTCTGCTGCCGCGCATGAAAGTGCTGTTCACCTCGGCAACCCACCAGGGGCAGATCTACATCCCCCGCGTCAACTATCTGCTGCTGGCGTGCGTATGCGTTCTGGTGCTGTATTTCCGCACGTCGACGGCGCTGTCCTCGGCCTACGGCATTTCGGTGTTTTCCACCATGACCGTCACCTCCGTCCTCGGCGCCATCGTCATCTGGAAGGTGTGGCGCTGGCACCCGGTGTTCGCCTTCGGCATGATGCTGCCGTTCTTCCTGGTGGATTTCTCCTTCGTCATCGCCAATATGACCAAGTTCTTCCACGGCGGTTACGCGCCGGTCATCGTCGCCGCGGTGGTGTCGGTCATCATGTGGACGTGGATTCGCGGCCGCATGCTGCTGTTTGACCGCACCCGCAACAATTACGTGCCGCTGGCCGACCTGCTGCCGATGCTCAAGGCGCGACCGCCGGATATCGTCGAGGGAACCGCGGTGTTCCTGACCACCGACCCGGAGACGACCCCCGCGGCGCTGCTGCACAACCTCAAGCACAACAGGGTTCTGCATCAGCGGAACATCATTCTCACCGTCACGACCCTGCGCCTGCCGCACCTGAAGAACACCGACCGCGTGCGGGTGGAGGAATACGCCGAAGGCTTCCTGCGGGTGCGCATGGCGTTCGGCTACATGGAATCCCCCAATATTCCGCTGGGGTTCCAGATTCTGCGCAAAAAGGGCATCAAGAACGAACTGATGAAGACATCGTTTTTCCTGTCCCGCCGGGTGCTGAAGGCGTCGTCGAAAACCGGCATGCCGTTGTGGCAGGACCACCTGTTCATCTCGCTGTCCAACGCCGCCGGCAACGCCACGGACTTTTTCCGCCTGCCCACCGACCGGGTGGTGGAAATCGGCACACAGGTGTTGATTTGAGGGGGTGTTCCGTCTGATGTCCGGCCGTGCTCTTCGCCCGTCGCGCCCGCCGCGCGCTTTACACAGGACTTGTTCATGCCGCAGCCTTTGATTTCCCTGAAGAACGTGGACCTTCACCTCGGCGCCGGTTCGGCCCGGGTTCATGTGTTGAAGAATATTTCCCTGGATATCGGCGAGAAGCAGGCGGTGGGGCTCATCGGCCCGTCGGGTTCGGGCAAATCGACGCTGCTGATGGTGCTGGCGGGGCTTGAGCGGCCGGAGTCCGGTTCCGTTGAAATTGCCGGCAATGTCATCACCGCCATGAGCGAGGACGCCCTGGCGCGCTTCCGCGGCGGCCATATCGGCATCGTTTTCCAGTCCTTCCACCTGATGCCGGCGATGACGGCGCTGGAAAACACGGCGCTGCCGCTGGAACTCGCCGGAAAGCCGGGGGCCTTCGCCCGCGCCCGCGAGGAGCTCGCCGCCGTCGGTCTGCAGGATCGCGTCAACCATTACCCGGCGCAGCTGTCCGGCGGCGAGCAGCAACGGGTCGCCATCGCCCGCGCCATGATTTCCAACCCGCCGATTCTGGTTGCCGATGAACCCACCGGCAACCTTGACCGCCCCACCGGCGAGGCCATCGTCGACCTGATGTTCCGCCTGAAAGAGCAGCGCGGCGCCACGTTGCTGCTGGTCACCCATGACCCGGCTCTGGCCGGACGCTGTGACCGCATGGTCCGTCTCGGCTCCGGCGCCGTTTTGTCGGATTCAGCGGCGGGGAGCGCCTGAACCGATGCGGGAAACCCTGGCCGCCTTCTTCCTCGCCGTGTGCGCCGCCCTGAAAGAATGGGCGGCGGCGCGCGTTGCCGCGGCGTGGCGGGATGTGCGCGGCTGGCGGCTGGACCTCAGCCCGGCTCAGCTCGTGCTGGCGGTGCGCCTGGCGCTGCGGGAGCTGCGCGGCGGCCTTGCCGGGTTCTGGGTGTTCCTCGCCTGCATTGCACTGGGCGTCGCCTCCATCTCCGGCGTCGCCGGCGTATCGCGATCGCTCCTTGCCGGCATGGGCAAGGAGGGCCGCACCCTGCTCGGCGGCGATGTGCAATTCCGTCTGGCTCAGCGCGAACCCGACGCCGGCGAGCTGGCGGCGCTGAAAAATCTCGGCGATATCACCTATTACGTCACCACCCGCACCATGGCCGTCAACGCCGCCGAAGACGATGTCACCCTGGTGGAACTCAAGGCGGTGGACGACGCCTATCCGCTGGCCGGACGCCTGGACACCGAGCCGCCGCTTGCGCACGACGCGCTGCTCGGCGCCCGCGGCGGCGTCTACGGCATGGCGGCTGATCCGGCGCTGGTGCTGCGCTTTGATTTGAAGCCCGGAGACAAGGTGAAGCTCGGCAACACCTGGTTCGAATACCGGGCAAGCATCGTCCATGAACCGGACGCCATCGCCCTGCGCATCGGGTTCGGCCCGCGGGTTCTCATCTCGCGCGACGGGCTGGCGTCCACCAGTCTCATCGCCTTCGGCTCCATCGCCGGGCGCACCGTCAATGTCTCGTTGCGGGAACCCGTCACCGACGACGGGCGGCTGGAGCGGTTGAGCGAGGAGTTCATCGACGCCTTCCCCGAGGCGGCCTGGCGGGCGCGCACCCGGCTCAAGGCCAATCCCGGCTTTGAAAACGGCGTCGAACGCTTCACCCAGTTTCTCACTCTCGTCGGCCTGACGGCGCTGCTGGTCGGCGGCGTCGGCGTCGCCAATGCCGTCGCCGCCTTTGTGGAACGCAAGCGCACCGCCGTTGCCGTCATGAAGAGCCTGGGCGGTTCCGGCCGGTTCATCGTCGCGCTTTATCTGTCCGAGGTGCTGCTCATCGCCGCCATCGGCATCGTCATCGGGCTCACTGTCGGCGCCGCGCTGCCCTTTGTGCTCAGCTTCGCGGCGGCGGCGGTTCTGCCGGTGCCGGTGACGCCGTTCATCGCCGCCGATGAGCTGCTGCTGGCGGCGTTCTACGGCGTGCTGGTGACGCTGGTGTTTTCCGTTGTGCCGCTGGGGCGCGCCCATGACATGTCGGTGACCCGCCTGTTCCGCGACCTGGTGGAGGAAACCGCGGTGCCGGTGCGCCCGGAATACCGCGCCCTTGCCGCGCTCTCACTGCTCATGCTTGCCGGAATTTCCCTCGGCGTGTCCTATGACCGCGCCGCCGGCGCGCTGTTCATCTTCGCGATTTCCGTGTGTTTCCTCGTTCTGCGCGGCGTGGCGGCGGCCGTCATGGCGCTGGCCCGCCGCGCCCCGCGTGTTGAACTCGCCTGGTGGCGGCTCGCCGTCGGCAATCTCCACCGCCCCGGCGCGCTGACGCCGAGCCTGGTGCTTTCGCTGGGGCTCTGCACAACCCTGATGGTGGCGCTGGCCGTGGTCGACAACAATCTGCGCAACCAGTTGACCGTCTCCATCGCCAAGCGCGCCCCCAGTTTCTTTTTCCTCGATGTCACCGACGCGGGCTATCCGGCCTTCGAGACGCTCATCAAATCCGTCGCTCCCGACGGCACGCTGGAGCGCGCTCCCAACATGAGGGGGCGCATCATCCGCGTCAACAACACGCCCGCCGGCCGGCTCCGGGTCGACCCGCAGACCGCCGGAATTCTCAACGGCGAGCGCGGCGTCACCTTCATGGCCGAGCCGCCCAGGGAGGCGCGGGTGGTGGAGGGCCACT
>JAISTL010000052.1 GCA_031272615.1 Methylobacteriaceae bacterium
TCTCCGTTTGATGCGCACCAGTCGCCCGCCGCCCCGATGATGTCGGCCTGTACCTGCCTCGGAAGCCCCGCAAAGATTTCCCGCACGAATTCCAGCACAACACTGTGTACATAGTATTCACCCGAAGCCGTATCAAAACGTAAAAACGCGTTTTGCCGCAAAAACCGGCCTGCTTCGCCGCCAGGTTCGGGGATGCCCGTAAGATAGACCGCCTGCTCCGCGGAAAATGCGTCAAAAGGTGAAAGGCGTAACAAAAAATTCTGTGTCTGCTCATCCAACACATTCCACACCACGTCCCTGACCAGACCGTCGAGGTCAAACGCCGAGGCGAACTCACCCGCAGTCCGGTATCGACGAAGATGAAGGGTTAAAGCGATCATCCAACCGCCGGTCCGCCGATAAAGTTCTGCGGTGTTCTCCTCCGTCAGCGGAAATCCGGACGCAGCAAAGTACTCGCCGCATTCCCTTTCCGTCAGCCGCAGATCCTCCTGCACCAGGCGCAAAAAGCCGGATTTGACGTAGGGCATCACACTGTTCCGCAAAGGCCTGGTCAAAAGTACCACGTGCAAATTCGGGGAATCATGCTCCAGCAGGGCTTTCCAGAGTGAAACAGGGGCAATTTCCGCAATCTGGTGGAAATCGTCTATCACGAACCAAACGGGCGTTTTGCACTCCATCTCCCGAAACAGCGTCTGAGCATCCCCGAGGGTATCGCTGTCCGGCGCGCCGAGTTGGAGCAACTCTTCTCCAGCAGCCGGATCGATTTTCTGTATTGTCCGGCATAGATGCCGCCACGCGGCGCGGGAGGATTCTTCGGTGCAGACATGTCTTATCCATGCCTGCCCCTTGGGCAGGGCTTTCATGAGAAAGTCCTGTGTGACGGTTGTCTTTCCGTAACCCGAAGGAGCCTCGATGACAATTCCGCGCATCGACCGCGCGCCCATGAGCTTCTCCCTCAGTCTTCCGGAGAAGTACCGACACCTGTCATCAATTTCCGGTCTTGCCCGCATCATGGCGCCTTCATACCATAATTCCGGTATGTCGTCACCGCCTGCCGCGGGATACGGGGTGACGGGGGCCAACCGTTATTTCAGGAAATCATCTCTTCTCGGCGTGAAGATGTCGATCAGCGCCCCGGCTTCAAGGGCCACCGCCCCGTGTTCGACATCGCTTTTCACCAAATAACCGTCGCCCTTCTGCAGGCGTTTGGTCACTCCGGCAACGGTCACCTCGAAAACGCCGTCCTCGACCAGGCAGCTTTGCACGTGGGGATGGGTGTGAGGAGAACCGACAGCACCCTTCTCAAATTTGACACGCACAATCATCATTTCGGGAGTATGGGCAAGCACCTGGCGCTTCACGCCGGGCCCTGCCTCCGCCCAAGGTACTTCGTGGCTGATAAAGAAGGATTCGTGGGTCATGGATAGCCTCCCGCAGGTGGAAAAGTGAATGAAAAAAGCTGCTCTAATCCGTGAAATAACTGGGGTTCGTTTCGGCGAGCGACGGCAGAAAACGCTCAATCTCGTGCAGATGACGCCGCATGGCGATTTCGGCAATATCCGGATCACCTTTTTCTATGCCGTCGATTATTTCCGAATGCTGTTGGATCATGACGCGGATGGCTTCTTCATCGGGCGCGGTGAAAAAACGCGCGCGATCCACCTGGGTTTTGAAAGCTTGGATGACCGACCATACCTCCCCCCGTCCGGCGATGCGCGCCAATGACTGATGAAACGTTTCGTCATGAAGCAACAGCTTCAGGTAGCCCCTCTCCTGCGCGAGTTCGTGGTGCTGGAAAATGATGTTTTTCAACCCGGCGACATCAGCGGATGAAGCTTTCTCGGCGGCGGACCGGACAACGGCCGCTTCAATCGCTTCCCTGAGGAAACGGGCATTGTCGATTTCATGCAGTGATATCAGACGCACGAAAGTGCCGCGGCGCGGGCGGATCTCCACCAGGCGGATTTCATTGAGTTTGATGAACGCTTCCCGCACCGGTTGCCGCGAAATGTTGAACTGCTTGGCAATCTCACTTTCCGAAAGGGCGTGACCGGGGCGCAGATGCAACTGGACAATGGCTTGACGCAGAACTTCAAAAATCCGCTGGCTGTTGGCGGAAGACCGATTGTCATCGTGGCGTTCAGCGGGCATCGTTCCAGCTCCATCACGTTTTTCAGTTCGTTCCGGGAACACGTGGCAGCCCGGCACTTTCTTTTGCTTGCTACATCACCGCCCCGATTTTCCAAGGGATAAACTCGTTGTAGCCGTAACCGAGAACCTCGCTGCGCGTGAGCTTGCCGGAAGCATGGTCGAGTATCGCCGCGAAAATCCGCCGGCTGACTTCAGCCATCGGCACCCCGTCGATGATATCCCCACAGTTGATGTCCATATCATCCAACTGGCGCTGCCATAATGCGTTATTGGAACTGAGCTTGAGAGTAGGCACGGCGGCGCATCCCAAGGCGGAACCGCGCCCGGTGGTCAAGCAGATAATCTGCGCGCCGCCGGCGGCCTGACCGGTCACCGACACCGGATCGTAGCCCGGGGTATCCATGTACACCAAGCCCTTTTCCGTAATCGGTTCGGCGTATTCATACACCGCATTGAGACTGGTGGTGCCGCACTTGGCGACCGCCCCCAGCGACTTTTCGAGAATGGTCGTCAACCCGCCGGCCTTGTTACCGACCGAAGGGTTGTTGTTCATTTCGCCGCCCGTCGACTCGACATAGCGTTCCCACCAAGCAACGCGGCTCAGCAGCTTTTCGCCGACCTGACGACTCACCG
>JAISTL010000060.1 GCA_031272615.1 Methylobacteriaceae bacterium
ACGGACCGCGCTGAGGTGGTGCACGCCATGCTTGCGAGCGGGCACAGCCGCAGCGCCATCGCCCGCACGCTCAACGTTCACCGTCTCACCGTCGCCAACTTTTTGAAAAGAAGCGAGGCGGCGTCTCACTTCCCCTCATCGCGGAAGTAGTTGACAATCGGGTAACGGCGGTCGCGGCCGAAATTGCGGTGGGTCACCTTGACGCCCGGCGCGGCCTGGCGGCGCTTGTATTCGGCGATGTTGAGCAGGCGCTCCACCTTCTTCACCGTGGCGACGTCGTGGCCGGCGGCGACGATATCCTTGATGCGCATTTCCTCTTCCACCAGCTTTTCGAGGATGTCGTCGAGCACGTCATAGGGCGGCAGGGAATCCTGGTCCTTCTGGTTTTCCCGGAGTTCCGCCGTCGGCGCCTTGGTGAGGATGTTGGGCGGAATCACCACTCCGTCGGGGCCTTTGGCGCCTTGGGGCTTCCAGGTGTTGCGCAGTGCCGCGATGCGGTAGACTTCGGTTTTGTAGAGGTCTTTGATGGGGTTGAAGCCGCCGTTCATGTCGCCGTACAGGGTGGCGTAACCGACGGACACCTCGGATTTGTTGCCGGTGGTCATCAGCATGATGCCGAACTTGTTGGAAATGGCCATCAGCAGCAGGCCGCGCATACGCGCCTGGATGTTCTCCTCGGCGACGTCGGGCTTGCGGCCGGCGAACAGCTCCTTGAGCGACTCGTTGGCCGAATCCACCGCACCGCCGATGGGGATGGTCTCGTAACGGGCGCCGAGATTGGCGGCGCACTGCTCGGCGTCATTGAGCGAATCCCTGGACGTGTAACGGTAGGGCAGCATGACGGCCAGCACCTTGTCAGCGCCCAGGGCGTCAACGGCGATGGTGGCGCAGAGCGCCGAGTCGATGCCGCCGGACATGCCGAGCACCACGCCGGGGAAGCGGTTCTTGCCGACATAATCCCGGAATCCGAGCACACAGGCGGCGTAATCGGCCTTGTCGCCCTCCTCCACCCCGGTGAACGCGGCGGGGGCGCAGAACCAGCCTTTCGGCCCCTTCTTCCACTCGGTGAGCACAACGGCTTCCTCAAAAGCCGGCAGCTGGCAGACGACCTCGGCATCGGCATTCATGACGAAGGAGGCGCCGTCAAACACCAGTTCATCCTGGCCGCCGACCATGTTGAGATAAGCAAGCGGCAGGTTGGTTTCCTCGATGCGATCCCGGGCGATGTCGTAACGGGTGCCGATTTTGTTGCGCCAATAGGGCGAGCCGTTGGGAACCAGCAGGAAATCCGAACCCTTTTCGAACAGCGGCCGCACCACATTGGGAGTCCACACGTCCTCGCAGATGGGGATACCGATGCGGGCGCCCTTGAAGATGACGGGCGAAGGCTCCGGACCGGCGACGAACACCCGTTTCTCGTCAAACACGCCGTAATTGGGAAGGTCCACCTTGTAGCGCAATTCGGCGATACGCCCGTTCTCCAGCAACGCCACGGCATTGTGCAGTTTGCCGTTCTCCACCCACGGCACGCCGATCAGCACCGCCGGGCCGCCCGCGGCCGTTTCCGCGGCGAAGGCTTCCAGCGCATCGCGGCAGGCCTCCTGGAACGCGGGTTTGAGCACCAGATCCTCGGTGGGATACCCGGCGACGAACAGTTCCGGCAGCATCACCAGGTCAGCGCCGAGGCTTTCCGCCTGTGTGCGGGCGTTGCGGGCCTTGTCGATATTGCCCTTGATGTCGCCGACGATGGGATTGAGCTGCGCCAGGGCGATTTTCAAGCTGTTCGCGGTGTTCATGACCTTCTGTCTCCTCATGAAACGTAAGTTGGCAATCATCCCTTCATAGCAACGAAGCCGCCCGGCGCAAAGCGGCATTCGTTCTCACACGACGGTTTTTTTGGCGGTGGCGTCAATGGAGGAAGGCGGCAAGCCCGTAAACCAGCATGGCGAGGATGATCGCCAGGCCGGCATTGCCGGTTTTTTTCGATACGACCACCGCCACAGCGAGGCTGACGACATAGGCGACGATCTCGATGAGCCGGGCGGCGCCGTCAAAGGCGGAAACAGCGCCGATGAAATCCGGCACGATGGTCACCGCGGCAATGGCGGCGATCAGCGCCGGGCCGAGGGTGTGCCCGGGCGAGTCCTCGTCGGTGACGGCGCGCAGGATGCGGTTGTCTTCCTTGAGGAAAAACGGCAGCGCCCGCACCGCCCAAGTGACGGCGCACATCAGCAACAGAATGGGAATCAGCACCGTATAGCTCATGGCCGCGCCCTCCGGGCGGAAAGCGCCGCCACCACAACGCCGCAGAGCGCGCCGCCGAGAATGGCCGGGGCGGTGAACCCGGCGCTGCCCAGCACTCCGGCAATCACCAGCGCCGTCAGCACCGGCAGGCGGTTGCGGGCGTTGAAGTTCTGGACGACCAGAACCAGAAACAGCGCCGGAAAGGCGAAGCGCAGGGCGGCGTCGGCCTCGGGCGAGGCGTCGGCAAGGGCGACGCCGAGCAGCGCGCCCGCCGCGGTGCCGGCAATCCACGAGAGATACGACGCCAACGCCAGGCCGAAAAACCACGGCGCATCGGGCGTGACGGTTTCACCGGCGGTTTCCCGCTGGTGGATGTCGGCCAGGGCCACGGCAAACACCTCGTCGGTGAGGCCCCAAGCCAGCGCCAGCCGCGCCTTCAACCCCGGCGGCAGCAGCTTGGCGACAAGCGGGCCGTAAAGCAGATGCCGGGTGGAAATCATGGCGCACAACACCAGAATGTAGGCCAGCGGCGTTCCGGCCTTGACGGCGGCGAGCAGGATGAACTGGACGGCGCCCTGATAGATGAAGACGGACATCGACACCGCCTGCAGCGGGCTGATGCCGGCGGGCACGCAACCGGCGCCGAAGGCCATGGCCACGGTGAAATAGCCGATCACAATCGGCAGGGCGGCGCGCATTCCAGCGCGAAACCGGAGCAGACCGGGAGAAGACGCGGCGGAGGCGGAAAAGGGCGTATCGGGCATGAAAAGAGGAGTCCTCGGCAGAAAGGGCCCTCATCCCTTAATGCCGACGGCGCGGAAAGGCAATTGTCCGGTTCGGTTTATCCCTGATATCCGAGGAGGCGCGGCAGAAACAGCACGAAATCGGGGCAGAGCACCAGAAAGGCCAGCACCGCCAGCAAGGCGAAGATGAACTTCCACGATTCGCGGATGATGTCTGAAAGCGGAATGCCGGTGACGCCGTTCAAAATGAACAGCAGCACGCCGAAGGGCGGAGTGATGAGGCCGATCATCATGTTGACGACGAGAACGACTCCGAAATACACCAGATCGATGCCGAGATCCCGGCACGAGGGCACCAGCATCGGAATCACCACCAGCAGCATGATGATGGTGTCAAACATGCAGCCCATGACCAGAAACATCACGTTGACCACCAGCATGAAGGTGAGGGCGCTGAAGTGGGAATCCGAAATCCACACCGCCAGTTTGGCCGGCAGGTTTTCCGACGCGGCGATGTAGTTGATGAGGAACGCGCCGGAGAGAATCACACCCACCGAAGCGCTGGCCTTGGCGGCGTCAATCATGTGGTGCAGGAAGCCTTTGACCGACAGCTCCCGATAGAAGAACGCCGCCAGCAGGAAGGCATAGAAGGCGCAGACGGCGGCGGCTTCGGTGGGCGTCATGGCGCCGCCCCTCAAGCCGACGATGAGAATGACCGGCAGCATCAGCACCGGAATGGCCATGAAGGTGCGCTTGGGCAGTTCCCGGAGCGGCACCACTTCGTCGGGTTGGAAATTGTTGCGGCGCGCCACCCCCATGACGATGCCCATCAGCGAGGCGCCCATCAGCATGCCCGGGAGCAATCCGCCGATGAACAGGTAACCGATGGAGGCGCCGGAAACCAGCGCATAGAGAATCATCGGGATGGACGGCGGAATCACCGGGGCGATGGTTGACGCCGCCGCGGTGAGGGCGGCGGCAAAACCCGGCGAATACCGGCCGGTTTTCAGCATCAGATTGGTGATGAGACGCCCCATGCCGGCGGCGTCGGCCACCGCCGAACCACTCATGCCGGCGAACAGCACATTGGTGACGATGTTGACGTGGGCCAAGCCGCCGCGGAAGCGCCCGAAGGCCGCCAGACAGAAGCTGAGAAGCCGGTTGCTGATGTTTCCGGCATTCATCAGGTTGGCGGCGAGGATGAACAGCGGCACCGCCAGAATGGTGTAATTCTCGAACATGCCGTTGAGAACCTGCTCGGCCACCAGGCCAGGATCTGCGCCGACGATGGCGACATAAACGGCGCCGGCGACCATCATGGTGTATCCCACCGGCACACCGGCGATGAACAGACCGAACAGGGTGAGCATGGAGAGTGTGAAGGCGTGACTCATGACGATGCCTCCCCGGTTTCGGGTGTGTCAAATCCGGCGGTTTTATCGAATCCCGCGGTGATGGCGCCCCCGGTCACCGGCGCGAACACGGTGAGGGCGGCAATCAGGGCCGTCCACAGGCAGCGTAGAATCAGCACGAAGGTGAAAACGATGAAAATCGAGAAGACGTAATCCTTGCGCCAGAACAGCGCCGGAGTTTTCTCCACCCGCATGAAGGTGACATAATCGATGATCCCCCAGCTCACATACAGCATCATGAAGGCGATGAACAGCGACGCGAGGGAGAGAAGCAGGCGGCGCGCCGACGGCGGCAGAGCGTCGGCGACAATGGTGAAGATCACGTGCTGACGGTCACGCAGCGTAAAGGAGCAGGCGACGAACACAATCCAGATATAGCAGATGATCGACAGCTCCTCGGGCCAGTTCAGCGGGCGGTTGAGGATAAACCGCATGAAAATCTGGGCGACGAACGCAAAGAACAGCGTCACGAACATCAACGCCGTGGCGTATTCGCTGATTTTGCGCAATATCCGCGATATCGAACCGATCGCAAGACCAATGGAATAGGCGGTGCCGTCCGTCATGTGCCAACCTCTCGAACAGGTTAAAGACTGTGGGAATCCGGGATGGGCTCCCGGAGGAAAACGCGCCGGAGTGAAAAACGCCGGCGCATTGGAAAAGAGACGTTATTTCACCGCGTTGATGCGGTCAATGAGGCCGGCGGGCCAGGATTTGGCATATTCCGACTTCAGGTATTCCTCCTGAACCTGCTTGCGGAAAGCGTCGACATCCGGCGCATAAACCTTCAGCCCCTGGGATTTGAAGAATTCCAGCAGTTCCTGCTCATCCTTGATGCGGTTTTCGTTATTGAATTTCACCGCGGCGGCGATGGCCTCGTCAATGGCCTTCTGCTGCTCGGGAGTGTAGGAATCCCACGCCTTCTTGGCAATGGTCAGGAAGATGCTGTCCACGAGGTGGTCGGTCAGCACGATCTGCTTGGTGACTTCATAGAATTTCGCCGCCTTGTCGGTAGGCAGCGGGTTTTCCTGCCCGTCGATCACGCCGGTCTGCAGGCCGGTGTAGATTTCGCCGAAGGCCAGCGGCAGCGGGTTGGCGCCCAGCGCCTTGCCGAGGAACTGCCAGGTGTCGGTGGTCGGCATACGCAGCTTGACGCCGGCGAGGTCAGCCGGGGTCTTGATTTCCTTGTCCGTGCGCAGGTTCAGCTGGCGGGTGCCGAGATAGGCGACCTTCAGCACATGCAGATCCATCTGGTCCTCGACCAGCTTGTACATTTCCTTGCCGATCTCGCCGTCAAACACCTTGGCCTGATGGTCCGGGTCCCGCAGAAGGTAACCGGCGGTGAAAATCGACCACTCGGGAATCTGCTTGGAAATGTCAAAGGCGGAAATCATGGCCATTTCCAGGTTGCCGCGCTGCATGGCCACCGGTTCGGCGCCCTGCTTGAATAATACGCCGTTCAGATGGATTTCCACATCGAACTGGCCGGGCAGAAGCTCATTGAGTTTGTCTTTGAACACATAGAGCTGCTTGGCGTGCCAGTCGGTATCCACCGCCGGCGACGAGATGCGGATTTTGAGCGGCTGCTGCGCGAAAGCAGGCGCAACCGCAAGCGCCAGGCCCGTTCCAAGTGCCAAAGCCCCCAAGGCCCTGCGTGTAAGTGATGAGTGCATGATGGTTCCCCTTTTTGAATGCCTGCTGATATTCAGACCTTGCCCGGTCCGTTCCGTGAAAAACACAGACCCGCTCTTGTGCCGGCTCCCGCGGCCTGTGGACAGGGTCTTGACGAGCCGCCGGAAAGAGTGCCTGCCAATCGTTCTCTGATTTAGAACGATGTTCTTATTTTTCAAAGGTATCACCAAAGTCGTTCCGTGTCAACAACTGAGAGAATTCTGTTCACCATTCTTGCCGTGGCGTTTCCCGGTATCGCGGAGGTTTGCCAAACGTCGGGATTACAGATATAGTCCACGCCGTTTCCCGGACCTTCACCCGCCCGCCTTGGTTCGTCAAGCCGGCATCGGACGATTATGCGCAAGATTTCCATCATCATCGCCACTCTGAACGCCGCATCCACTCTGGAGCGCTGTTTGCAGTCCATCTTCGATCAACACTATCCCGACCTGGAGGTTCTCGTTGAAGACGGCCTGTCGACGGATGCTACCCTGGACATGGTCGGGAGGTTCGCCGACAACGGTTTGCCGATCCTGGCGCGCTCGCGTAAGGACAAAGGTCTCTACGACGCCTTGAATAACGGCGTCGCCCGCGCCACCGGCGATCTGATCAACATTCTGGGCGCCGATGACGAGTTGATGCCCGGGGCGCTGAAAACCGTCGATCATACGGCATCCGGAACGCAGGCGGAAATCCTCGCCGGGTATGCTCTTTGTGCCGGTGACGGTTGGCAGGCGGTGCAGAAAACAGCCCCTTTTGAACCCCATGCCATCCTCATGCACGCCCCGTTCTGTCACAACGCCATGTTTGCGTCTCCGGGCGCCTATCAACGTGTCGGTCCCTATGACATCAGCCTGAAACTCTCCGCCGACATGCGCTGGGTCCACAAGGCGATTCTCGCCGGAGAGAAATTCCGTGCGATTGATGACGTGATCGTGAAATTCCGCATCGGCGGCATGTCTTCCGACCCCGAAACGGTTATTCACGAGGCAGTCGTCTGCATTATCCAGGCGTTCCCGGAACTCGGTTTCGACGAAGCGAAGCATCTTCTCTTCATGGCCAAGGGGTGGCTGCCTGTCGATAACCGGTGCACCGATATCCTGAAAGCCCATTCCGACAACGCCTTTTTGTGTGACGCCATTGAAAAAGCGGCGGCTTACGCTCCCTTCGGACCGCAGCGGGCCATCGACGAGGCGATGAACGGTATGCCCCATCTCCACAGGTTGCCCCATCGGATCGGGCGAAGGCTGAGGGGGTATATCCCATGGCTTTCCTGAGTTTCGTCATCCCGGTCTACAATGCCGAAAAATATCTTCATCAATGCCTGGAGAGCATCGCGCGGCAGGCTTCGGATGAGACGGAGATTGTTCTGGTGGATGACGGTTCGACGGATTCCTCCGTGGCGCTCATCACCGGTTTTTTCGGGGAACACCCTCATCTTTCATATCAACTCATCCGCCGGGAAAACGGCGGCAGCGGCGCGGCCCGCAATACCGGTATCGCCGCCGCAACGGGGGATTATCTCTGGTTTGTGGATGCCGATGATTATATTTTACCGGATGCTTTGCCCCGTCTGTTGAACCTTCTGAAACAACACAAACCGGATGTGTTTATCGCCAATTACTGCCGCCTTTTTCCCGGCGGCGTGGATCCGCAGGCCGAAGATCTCCGCCTCGACCCTATCGACGTTCCGGTGAACATCGATGATATACCCGGCTTGGACATGTGCAGCTTTTTCACTTGGGACTGCGCGCCGTGGCGCACCATTGCGCGCCGTTCGCTTTATGCGGACAACAATATCCGCTTTCCAGAGCACACTCTCTACGAAGACCATGTCGGCGCCATCCTGTTGATGAGCCACGCTGAAACTCTGTTTTTCCACCGTGATCCGCTCTATGTCTACCGGATGTATGCGACATCGACATCAAAGGCGAAAAACCGAAGAGTATTTGATTTCATCACAATCCGCAGCACCTGCCTGGACCTGTTTGAGGATTGCGGCTGGACCGGAAAATACCGGGAAACCTATCTCAGTTATCTCCTTCCCGACGCGTTTCTACGGTTCCATGTGCCGTTTTCGTTGCGAGGCGAATTCATGGCGGCATTAAAAGAGGAAACATTGCCGCGGCGCCTGGCAGAGGCGCGCACACTTGCAGCGGGGCATCCGCGCCTTCTCCGTCTTGCCTCTGCGTTGGAAACAGGACGGTTGACGATGTACCTTTTTCGCGTGCAGGCGGAAACGGTGGTCGGGAGAATGCCGTGGGCACGTGCTTTTTTTCGCTTTGTACGGCGTGGATTGCGTGCTATTTTCCACAAAAGGTGATTTGCCCTCGGCGTGACGATGAGTCAACCCGCCGTCTTGCGGCTTCTTTCCGGCCCGTACCATTTGTCAGCTCATGAACCGATTTCCGGACAAAATATGCCGACACTTCTGCGTTTCCTGACCTACATCGGAATCATCGTCGGTATCTGCTATGCGGTGATTCTGCTGCTGGCCTACTCCATCGAGCCTGAGCCGCGGCGGATGAGCGTTAGCGTTTCCTCGTCCCGCCTGCTTCTGAAACCTGTTGCCCAGGCGGAACCTGCCGTCGAAGCCTCCACGCCGGCGCCGCGTTGACCATGCCCGAACATCGGACTGTTGAATTGTTTCTCGATATGCTCGCGGCGGAACGGGGGGCGGCGCGCAATACCCTCGACGCCTACCGGAGGGATCTGGCGGATTATTTCAGTTTCCTCGGCTCAAGGAACCCGGTTGAGGCGACGCCGGCGACGGTGCGCGCCTATCTGGCGGACCTGGATGCCCGCAAGTTTCGCGCCTCCTCGGCGTCCCGGCGCCTTTCCGCGGTGAAGCAGTATCACCGGTTTCTCTATACCGAAGGGTTGGCCGGTGCCGATGCCGCCGCCTCGGTGGCGACGCCGAAACAGAGCAGGTCTTTGCCCAAGGTCCTTTCGGTGGAGGATGTCAGCCGTCTGATTGGGCTGGCCGAAAGCCGGGCGGCGGAGACAATGGCGGCGCCGCAGGCGTCTCAGCTGCAGAAAGTGCGGGCGACGCGTCTCTATTGTTTGTTGGAAATGGTGTATGCCACCGGCCTCCGGGTGTCGGAGCTGGTGTCGCTGCCGGCATCCGCTGCGAAAACCCGCGAGCGGTTTCTTGTGGTACGCGGCAAGGGCAGCAAGGAACGTCTCGTGCCGTTGACCATCGCCGCCAAGGACGCCGCGGCGCAATACCTGCAATGTCTGAACCGGGGGGAGAAACCGCGCTCGCCATGGCTGTTTCCGGCGGACAGTGACAGCGGCCATCTGACCCGGCAGGCGTTTGCCCGCGATCTCAAGAGCCTGGCGCTGGATGCGGGCATTCCGGCGGCGATGATTTCACCGCATGTTCTGCGCCATGCCTTCGCCAGCCATCTGCTGCACAACGGCGCCGATTTGCGGATTATCCAGGAACTGCTCGGCCACGCCGATATTTCCACCACACAAATCTACACCCACATTCTGGACGAACGCCTGAAGTCCATGGTACGGGATTTGCATCCGCTTGCGCAGGAACCATTGAAAGAATGAAGAGTTTCTTATATTGGTTATTCTTATCGGCAACAACGGACGGGACATGGAATGGACACTGACTGGCTCATGACGGTTTTCGGCTGGGTCTCCGAGCCGACGGCATGGGCGGGGCTCGCCATGCTCGTCGTTCTGGAAATCGTGCTCGGCATCGACAACCTGGTGTTTATCGCCATTCTCACCGAGAAACTGCCCGCCAACCAGCAGTCCAAGGCGCGCTATACCGGGCTTTCCTTCGCGCTGATGATGCGTCTCATCCTGCTGGCCACCATCTCGTGGATTGTAACGCTGACCAAGCCGCTGTTCACCATCCTCGGCAATGAAATTTCCGGGCGGGATATCGTGCTGATTGTCGGCGGGCTGTTTCTGCTGCTCAAGGGCACCATGGAACTGCATGAGCGTCTGGAAGGGTTTGAAGGACATCGCAGCGGCGGGCAGTCGCACGAGGCGCTGTTCTGGGTGGTGATTGCCCAAATCGTCGTGCTGGACGCCGTGTTTTCGCTGGATTCCGTCATTACCGCAGTCGGCATGGTCAAGGAGCTGCCGGTCATGATGTTGGCGGTGATCATCGCCGTCGGCGCCATGATGGCGGCCTCCAATCCGCTGATGAATTTCGTCAGCCGGCACCCGACGGTTGTCATCCTCTGCCTCGGTTTTCTGTTGATGATCGGCTTCAGCCTGATTGTCGAAGGCGTGGGGATCCACGTGCCCAAGGGGTATCTCTACACCGCCATCGCCTTCTCGGTAGTGATCGAAACCTTCAACCAGATTGCGCAGCGCAACGCCCGCAGATTCCTGCGGCCCCTCAGCCTGAGAGACAGCACCGCCCGGGCGGTGCTGCGGCTTCTCGGCGGTGAACAGGGCGCCGACATGTCATCCGGCGGACTCGGCCAAGCGGAGGCCGCGGTGGCGGACAATACCGTCTTCGCTCCAGAAGAACGGGAAATGATCCGCCAGGTCATCAAACTCGGCGGCCGCAACATGCGGGATATCATGGTTCCCCGCCCGCAGATTTTCTGGCTGGATTTGAACGATTCCTCCGAAATCATCCTCAAGGATATAGAGGAAAGCGGCCACACCGTTCTGCCGGTGTGCCAGGATGACGTCGACAATGTGGTCGGGATTTTGCGCACCAAGGATCTGTTGACCCATGTGGCCAAAACCGGGGAGCTGAACATCCGCTCGGTGATGGTAGAGCCGCTGTTCGTCGCCGAAAACACCTCGGTAGTGCGACTCATCGAATACTTCAAGGCCTCCGCCACCCATATGGCCATCGTGGTCGACGAACACGGCACCGTGGAAGGCCTTGCGACCCCGGCCGATATCCTCGGCGTCATCGCCGGCGAACTGGCCGGCGAGGAAGGTGAGGAGGTGCCTGATGCCGAACGCCGGGACGACGGCTCATGGGTGATGGACGGGCAGATTCTCATCGACGAGGCGCTACGCCTGCTCGGCATCGACACCGCGCCGCCGGGCGAGGGGGATTATTCGACTCTCGCCGGTTTTGTGCTGTTCCAGACCGGGCATCTGCCGGACGTCGGCGAAACTTTCTCTTGGGAAAACTGGCAGTTCCGGGTGGAGTCCCTTGACGGCCGGCGGGTTGAAACGGTGGTTGCCACTCCCGAAACTGCCTTGGAGGGGGCTCATTAGATGCCGGACAATGCCGTAGACGCCGTTCAGTCGTTCCGGTTCCCCGTTCTTGTCGGTGATATCGGCGGAACCAATGCCCGTTTTGCCCTAGTGGTCGAGCCGGGCAGCGCGCCGGTTTCCGCCCGGCGCATCCGGGTGGCGGACTATCAGAACCCGGTCGAGGCCCTCGACGCTGTGATTCCGGAATTTCCCGTGCGGCCGGCTTCGGCGTTTTTCGCCATCGCCGGGCCGGTGGAAGGCCCTTGTGTGCCGCTGACCAACGCCCCGTGGATTCTGGACGCGGCGGAAATCGGCAC
>JAISTL010000061.1 GCA_031272615.1 Methylobacteriaceae bacterium
AGAAACGAAATCAGCACCTGCCCGGACAAACAATCCGCCTCGTCGAAAAAGATAATGAGCGGTTTGTCAAGAGCTTGACACATCTTCATCAGGGTTTCCCCGATCATGGTATTTGCCGACGGATACACCTCCTGCGACGCCACCTGCCGCACCGCCTCCACCAGCGACCGCTGCGCGGCAAAACGCAGGGCGGCGATGACGGCTTTGACGCCGGTTTCCAGTTCTTCCATCCCCTGCAGGGTTTCCAGCGAGCAATACAGCGCGTAATACCGCCCGGCGGTGTTGATGTCGCCGGTCAACGTCCTCAGCAAGGTCGTTTTGCCGGACTGCCGCGGCGCGTGGATGATAAAATAGCGTTTTTGCAGCGCCAGGCTGAGCGCTTCGGGCAGCCGGGATGCGGCGTCCAACATGTAATGTTCCCCGGGAATGCATGGCCCGGCGGTGTTGAAGTATTTCGGAATCGCATACGGATCGGACATGTCGGCGCTCCTGCGGTTTCGGCGACTATACCCCATCCCGGCTGAAATAACAACGAAGCCGTATTCCGGAAAATCCGCCGGTGAGGCGTGGAAGCGGCGCGTTTGGGCCGGCGGACGCCCCCGTCCGCCGCGCCGAACGGGCGGAACACCTGTGCCGTCGTTCAGCGGTTTTGCAAAACCAACGCAACAAACCGGCGGCGCGAACCGGGACACTCAACACCCTGCGGTTCGAACAGGCACTTGTTCAGGAAGAATTCGGTGAGGGCGAAGCCGGCGGCGAGGTCATTCAGTGGCACACGGCGCGGCAGGGCGCCGGTTTCGGCAAGGGAGTCACGCACGAAGCCCGGCAGCGCCAGCAGCTTTTGCCGGTAGGGTTCCCCGGCGGCGGCGCTCACCGCCCGCCCGGATTTCGGCGACACGTAAACGAGGTTGTCGCGCGTGCCGGTGGCGGCGCATTCGCTCAAATCCAGCCCGAAGCCGACGGCGGCGAGAAACATCAGTTCCAGCTTGATGAACAGCAGCGGCGAAATGGCCTCATCGGCGAGGTGCTCCACCGCCACCGACATCAGCCGGAACAGCTCCTCGTGCGGGTCCCGCTCGGGCAGAAACCGCAGCAGCGCCGCCAGCGCGCCGAAGCCGTTGAGCGCCAGCGGCGAGGCGAACAGCGCCGCCGAGCGCACCACCAGCGGCTCCACTTTGAACTGGCCGAGATGCTCCTCCAGCCGGGCGCGCCACACCACCTCGACGCTGTTGCCGCCCTGGAGAACGGCGGAAATTTTGCGCGAGACGCCGCCCGGCACCAGGCCCGCGGCGCGTCCGTGCCCGCGGGTAAAGACGTCGGCGATCACCGACGTTTCGCCGAACCGCCGTGTTCCCAGAATAATGCCTTCATCGTGCCACTGCATGGTGAGTTCGGAGTTTGGAGTGAGGAGTCAAGGATTCAGGAGTTGGACTTCAGGAGTCAGGGTTGGCGCCGGTCACGCGGCCACTATAGCGCGGCAATCCCGCCGACAAAAGACCCTCCCCTCACCGGCAGTGCACGTTCTGCACCGGTCATCGCTGCCGGGCCGAAGCCCGACGACGCATCAAAACGCGCTTACACGCGCGGCGGACGGGGGCGTCCGCCATCCCAGCCCTGCACCTGCGCCCGGGGGTGACACGGCGGCGCCCCCCCGGTGTGTGTTATCGGGGGGAAGCGTCCTTGGCGGATTCCGCCCGGGCCGCGTAAACCCTGCGCAACTTCTTGTCCGCCGAAACAGCCTTCAGCGTCGCGACGGCCTCGCGGATCACCGGCGCGCCGGTTTGTTCCAGAATGTCAAAGTCTTCCTTGCGTTCCGACCCGAAAAACTTCACCCACTGCCACAGCAGGGTGTTGTCATTCTCCTTCGGCAGCTTCGGGCTCTCCAGCACGTCAATCTCCAGCCTGTCGGTCAACAGCACGCCGTTCTTCCGGTTGTAATACCGGAACCGGTTGAAGTACTCATCGTTTTCTTCCAACAGCCGACAGTCGGCAATCAGAATACTGATCGCCTTCGGTATGAAGTAGTACGCCGTAATGGTTTCCAGTTCTTCGGAATTCAACTGTGGAGTGCGGAAGGCGATGCGGTCGCGCACGGACGAGTCACCGTTGACGACCTGCACCTCGACGTGGACCGCTTTTTCGGATTTGGTCACAATATCGATGGCGACCACCGCCGATTTTCCGTTTTTGCGCCGGGGCGCGCTTTTGGGAGTCCTGATGGTGATGGACGCATACTCTCCGGCCGGCAAATCCAGCACCGCCTCGAGAAACCCCTGCACAAGACGGGCGTTTTCCGGGTCGGCGAAGAGACGCCTGAATACCACATCATTCTTCGGCGGCAGAATTTCCGCAAGCTCCGGGGCCTTCGAGCCCCTGGCCGTCGTGCTCTTTGATTGTGCGGTCAAATGCGTGTCCTCCCTCGGGGTTGGTCAACAGCGGCGGGCGAACCTCCGGTGTCCTCCAAAGGAACCGCCCCACCCCCCTTCTACATCATTTTTTTCGCCGATGCACCGGGAAAGCGAATTGGCTGCCGATGCGGCGCGCTTGGGATGGCGGACGCCCGTCCGCCCGGCGCGGA
>JAISTL010000072.1 GCA_031272615.1 Methylobacteriaceae bacterium
CATTGCCCGGGCGCTGATGCAGCGGCCGAGTCTCATTCTCGCCGACGAGCCGACCTCGTCCCTCGACCCGAAGACCTCCGTGGAAATCATGGAGATGCTCAAGAATGTGGTGACGGAGAACGGCATTCCGGTGCTGGTCAACATCCATGACGTGGAGCTCGCCAAACGCTACGCGGACCGCCTGGTCGGCATGACCGGCGGCAAGGTGGTGTTTGACGGGCTGCCCGGCGATCTCACCGTCAGTGAACTGAAGAACATCTACGGCGGGGAGGGCTGGATCAAATGAACGCACCGCAATCCGCCGCTGACGCCGCCGTGGTGCCGACGCCGTTCAAAACCTCCACCGGCTTCAAGCTGGCGATGCTGGCGCTGGTGGTTTATGCCGTTTACGCCATGGGTCAGCTGGGGTTTTCGTGGGGTCGCTTCGTCACCGGGCTGGACAACGGCGCCGTGTTTCTCGGGCGCATGTTTCCGCCGCGCTTCACCCACATGGATCAGCTGGAGCGGGGCATTATCGAGAGCCTGGAGATGGCGGTGCTGTCCACCTTCTTCGGTGTGCTGCTGGCGCTGCCCATCGCCATCCTCGGCGCCCGCAATTTGATGCCGGTGTGGGTCACGTGGCCGGTGCGCATCGTCGTCACCCTGTGCCGGGCCTTCAACCCGGTGATTGTCGGCATCATCTTCATCAAGGCCGTGGGGTTCGGCGCGCTCGCCGGAATCCTGGCGTTGATGGTGTCGGCCATCGGCTTTGTCGGCAAGCTGTTCATGGAGGCCATCGAGGAAATCTCCATGAAGCAGATCGAGGCGGTGCGGGCGACGGGGGCCGGGTTCATGAGCGTGGTCGCCTACGGCGTGATTCCGCAGGTGTTTTCGCGGCTTGTCGGCTTCTGCTCCTACCAGTTTGACGCCAATCTGCGCAACTCCACCATGATCGGCATCGTCGGCGCCGGGGGCGTCGGCTCCACGCTGTTCAACGCCTACCAGCGCTTTGAGTATGATTTCGTGCTGGCGATTTTGATCAGCATCATCCTCATCGTGCTGGCCGGTGAAATGCTGTCCATTCTTGTGAAACGGATTTTCGATGTCTGAGACCCGAACCGACGTTCCGACAGTGTGGCAACGGCACACCACCGTCGAGGTGCTGGCCCGCAACGCCGTGTGGCTGGCGATAATCATCGCCGTGCTGGTGTCCATCCGCCGGGTGAACATCATCTGGGAGTTCCTGTGGGACGCGCCGGAGCAGATGTCGGACCTCATCTCCCGCATGTGGCCCATCGACTTCGCCTATTATCCGGACTCCGTGCACGGCGCGCTGATGGAAACCTTCCACATCGCCACGCTGGGCACCCTGTTCACCATGGTGCTGGGCCTGCCGCTGGCGGTGCTGGCGGCCAACAACATCACGCCGTACCGGGTCGTCAACCTGTTCGCCAAGTTCTGGCTGGTGGCGACCCGCTCGGTCAATTCGCTGGTGTGGGCGCTGCTGTTTGTGGCGGTGTTCGGGCCGGGGCCGCTGGCCGGCATGGTGGCCATCGCCTTCCGTTCCATCGGCTTTGTCGGCAAGCTGCTCGGCGAGGCGCTGGAGAGCGTCGCGCCGGGGCCCATCGAGGCGCTGAAGGCGGCGGGGGCGAGCCGCTTCCAGCAGTTGTGGTACGGCTATTGGCCGGCCATCCGCCCGGCGTTCTGGTCCATCATTCTGCTGCGCTGGGATATCAACGTGCGCGAATCCGCCGTGCTCGGCCTGGTCGGCGCCGGCGGACTGGGCATGATCCTCAACGCCGCCATCGATCTGTTCGAGTGGGAACGCGTGGCGATGATTCTGCTCACCATCTTCATCGTGGTGGTGGTGGTGGAAATCGTCATCACCCGCTTCCGCCGCACGCTGATTTGAGGCCCGGGCGGGGTCAACCCGCCCGACACCGGTCGTTAGCCGTGGCCGATGAGGATGCCGGCGCCGAACACCAGGGCGCCGCCGAGGACGACCTGGAGCGCGGCGCGGAAGAACGGCGTTTCCATGTAACGATTTTGAATCCAAGCGATGGAGAACAGCTCGATCACCACGATGATCATGGCGATGATGGTCGCGGTCAGGAAGTCCGGCAGCAGATAGGGGACGGCGTGGCCCAGCCCGCCCAGCGTCGTCATGATGCCGCAGGCGACGCCGCGCTTGATGGGAGAGCCGCGGCCGGAAATGGCGCCGTCATCGGAAACCGCCTCGGTGAAGCCCATGGAAATGCCCGCGCCGACCGAGGCGGCGAGGCCGACCAGGAAGGTTTCATGGGTGTTGTGGGTGGCGAAGGCGGCAGCGAACACCGGCGCCAGGGTGGATACCGAGCCGTCCATCAAACCGGCGAGCCCGGGTTGAATCCAGGTGAGCACAAACTGCCGGTGCGCGGTTTTCTGCTCCTCCTCGAGGGCCTCCGGCGTCAGGTAGGTGGAGGTGAGGACGGAGTAGGTGTCTTCGTGGCCGCTTTCGGCGGAGGCCAGCTGGTTGAGCAGTTCCCGCGTGCCGGCGTCGGTGGAGCGGGCGGCGGCCTGCACGTAAAAGCTGTGGGAATTGTGCTCCATGCGCCGCGCTTCGTCGCGGATGCGCTCGATGCCGAGATTCTCGATGAGCCACACCGGCTTCTGGGCGTAAAACCCGGAGACATGCTCGCGGCGGATCAGCGGAATCACATCGCCGAAGCGGCGGCGGAACTCCTCGGTCAGGCGTGAGCGGTGCCCCTCCTCCTCAATCGCCATTTCGTCGAACACCCTGGCGCTGTCAGGATAATCGGGGCGCAGGGTTTTGGCGAACACACGGTAAATGCGCGAGTCATCCTCTTCGGTGGCGATGGCGAGAGCGAGGATTTCCTGCTCGCTCAAATCCTTGAAATTCTTTCGGTTTGACGTTCCGAACATGGTTGTCTCCGGGTGCCGGGCGGGTTGAGCCTTCTGAAACACAAACTGATATAGCGCCGGCGAACCGCAAAGTCTAGAATAATTCTAAACTAGGGGATATTCACCGGCGAAAAGGGTGGACCCGGTGAACGGAGTGGATAGTGAAGAGCTTAAAAACCGGCAAAATGTCACCGTGCCCACCCGGTTTTCCCTGTCTACCGAGTCCGCCCAAATACCTGCCGCACACTCCGCGATAAACCCCGTAAGGGGTTCGGCGCAAGTCCATGTTGGTCTCAGCTGTCCACTATGCCCATTCCGTCTATCGTGTCCGCCGGATTGCTTCGTTCCACCCCGCGGCGTTCGGAAGTCTTTCATGGTTCAAACGCCTGTTTGTCCCAACGCCCTCATTACGACGGAATATGGCAGAACCAGCGACAACGGCGCCTTCGGGATCTCAAGTGCGCCATAGGATTTATACCAATGGGCGGCCCGCTGGTTTTTGGCATCGATAAACAGCATCGTACCGCCAACCAGCGATGAAACCTGTATGCACCTTCGCGCGGCGAGGATCAGCAGCTGGCCTCCGAGACCACATCCCTGAACGGATTTTTCCACCGCCAGTCTCCCGAGACGAAAACCACCCAATGGATAACGCCCCGTTCCGGGCGGGCGGGCGTTCGCCGGAACAAGGTCAAAATCAACCTGCGCGGGGCTGACCGTATAATAGCCGTAAACAGTCTTTCCATCCCCGTCAGCGACGGCGACATACGTTTTTGACGCGCCGCTGTCGTGCGCCTGGCGGGCGTATTTCGCGAGGAACCGGTTCAGTTCCGCTTCGCCGCAGTCAAACCCGGCGCGATCATGTCGTTTTGCGATTGCTTCCTCGTGCCAGGCGGGAACCGTCATTCGCGCTCCACCAGAGCTTTTGCCGCTGCCAGCAGTTTTTTATTCGGCGCAGGCGGATGATCCAGCAAATCAAGGATAAAACGGGTTTGCTCCTCATCGAAGTGCAGGCGTTCGTTCCTTTCGATGACGGCATCCGCCGCCCGAAGCGCGTTTCGCAGAACAAATTCCTTCATGCTGGTGTTCTCCAGAGCCGCGGCGCGCAGGAGTCGCGACTTTTCCGCCGGTGGAATCTGCATCGGGAAACGACTGGTGCTTTCTGAAGCCATTCTGGGCATAAACCATCCTCCATGAGCGCATCATAGTCCAAGACGTCACAAAGGTCAATATATGTTCAATCAAAGCACATTGAATGAAATAGCGGCAGATCAGGGGGAGTGTGATGGAAAGTCCGGATGTCTTGTGTGAACGGGTTGATTTGGCGGACTTTCGGCTTTCCACATCGAGAAGGCTTCAATCCGGTCAAGTCGTATGTTCCTTTTGCAAAGGCGGGCCATACCCCACAACGGATTTTTCGGCAATCACCAAAATCAACGGCGCGGCTTGTTTTGTGATACGGCGTAGTCCCACTCCTCCTGTCCGGTCATCGGCACCGCGTTGAACCATTTTTCCGCTTCTTCGTCGTTGTTCTCAACACCTCTACCATCGCGATACAGCATCGCCAGATTGTGCTGGGCCTTCGCGTTCCCTTGTTCCGCAGCCTTCCGGACCCAGTATGCCGCCTGGCCATCATTCTGTTCCACACCGCAGCCGCGGTAATACAGGTCGGCAAGGTTCAACTGGGCCACGTCATGACCTTGTTCCGCCGCCATGCGCAGCCAATGGGCGGCTTTTTCCGGGTCGTAGTGAAGGCCGTCACCTTGAAAATACCGGACACCTATGGTGAGCTGAGCTTCGGCGTCACCGTTGCGGGCCTTTTCGGCAAGATCGCCGATTTGACGTTTCATCAGTTCCCGGCCCCGAACAACCGTTTTGAAGACCATCACAAACAGAATAAAAAATACCAGAATGAATGTGGCAAACACCAAAATGAATGTGGCAACTGGCGCTCCGGGGTTGTCGCTGCTTATCAGAACCACGAAGGACGCACCGATAACCACGAAGAACGCACCGATGCCGATAACAAAGCTGATTATCAGCCGCCGCATCTTCCATTGCTCACTTTCGGGAGCTGTGAACGAAAAGTAGTTGCTCTGGATATCGTCCTCGATGCGGTCTGCCGTGGCGGGGTCATATCGGCTTTTCGAACCGTTACGTTTCGGTTCCCGGATCAGTATGTAACGCTTCATCTTCTGTGCACTCGCATTCATCGTATGCCCCGCCTGCCGGAGTTTGCGCAGTTCGCGGCGCTCTTCAAAGCGAAGCCGGGTGTATCGGTTGTCTACGGCGATGGCGCCTGTGGCACAAGTCGCACTGGATTGGGGAATCCAAGCCCGTCCAATTCTGAGGGGACAGTTTAGTCCACCCGGTCCACCATGTCCATCGGAACTCTATCCGGATTGCTTCGCCACGCTCGTGGATGACGCGGAGCCCGCTATGGGCATCCCAAACGGTGGAGTAGGCCACCAACATTAGAACATTTTCCTGCCGACGGTTATGCAGGCGTGAAATCTCCAATCATCGCTCATCTCCTTCGGGTGTAACACGACACCATTCCATCAGTTTGCTTTTGATAAATCGTTCCACCAAATCCCGCTTCTCAACATAGCTGAAAGAGAAGGTAGCGCTGATATTCATTCGATCATGCAGGCTGTGCATTTCGCAGTAATAAGGTTCAGCAAATATTGATCGTAGGAAACTACCCGCTTTGTAATGTAATTCATAGCACTCTGTTACACGACCAAAATGTTTATCGGCGTACACGGAACCTGTTAAATATTGCTCGTTTGTTCCTTCTTCAAACTTATATACGTCAGTCTTTGCATCACTCGAAATCAGTTCGTAGATGAAATGATATCGTCTAGGTCTGGTTCGGCCACGCAAAAACCATTCTGTTTGTTTCTCGAGAAACTCTTGCCTAACTGTATCCATCGGTCTGTCATAATATGGGCCATAGAGATTGTTGCCTTTGACTACCAGCCTCAGCGTTTTGTTGTCCTTCCCGATCTTATTGAATTCCACGAAATTATCCTTGGTTTCGCCGACAAACTCCGTTGGTAGGTCTGCTCCACTGAGATCCGGCATCAGGCCGGTTATCGGCGCTCCGTTAATCACCGCGTATTTTCCTTCATACTCCACCGGTTTTCCGCGCCCATCACCCACCGGACCGTCATAAAGTTCCTTGGGAATCGCGCAATACTTGCCTGCAAGCTTCACATAGACCAGCCCCATCTTGTTGTCATACGCCTTGAAAACCGAAGGGTGGTTGGAAAACACCGGAGTTCGGCCGGGCGGCTTGTTACGCATCTGGAAGTACAGACTGACGCATAATGCCAGAGCAACGATAAAAAAAATGCGCTTCATCAGTTCACAACACCTTGAACAGTTGAATTGCCGCCCCGGATTGCCGTCATGGGATGGGAACGTGTCTTATGCCTGCGTCTCGGCATCAGCGGCCTCCCGCAGCCGGAAAGCCGCGGGCCTTCCCCATCGTCAGACGTCCGCCTTTCCCTGACCAGCGGAACCCCGGCAAACAATTACGCCGGACGACGCACGCCTCACGAAAAAAGCGGTTTCGCGCAACCACCCGCCCCACCGTCAACGGAGAGACCAGCTCGGGTGAGCATAACGGAATCCGGCAACGGCGTCCAGAAGTATTTCAGAATATAGTCCGGCGTATACCGGGGTGTTCGGGCGGAAACAAGAGAAGTGGGGCGGTCGTTATTTCGGAAGTGGCGCCTTCAAATTCAGCATGACGAAGGCCTCTCCGCCCGTCATACTATGGGTGAACGCGTAGGGGACGCCCTTGAAGTCGGCCTGGAAGCGTTCGGCGTCGGGTGGGACCTTGACGCCCGTCGCGCGGGAAACCGCGGCGTTGAATTCCGCCCGCAGCGCTTTGCGGTCTCCGGAGAACACCGGGGTGGTGATGGAGCATTCCGCAAAGTCGTCGACCTGCGCGGACAGGGAATTGTCAGGCGACATGCGGAATTTCAAGCCGGCGACATCCACAAGGTTCGTCATGCCGTAGCGGTTTTTGGCGATGTTTAAGGCTGAGCGGAACGACGGCGCCGTGGCGAGGCAGATATCCTTGAACGCTTGAACACCTTTGTATCCGGTCGCCGCGGTGGAGGGAGCCGCCTGCGGCCGTTCATCGCCGCCGCCGCTTGTGGTGGTGCAGGCGGACATCATCAGTGCCGCAAAAAGAGCCGGCGCCATGGCCAGTAAGGTTTTTTTCATTTCTCTCCCTCCTGTGAGCAATATGAGCGGTATGATTCTCCCAACACGGCATGTTCAAAAGAGCGCGACGCCAACCGTGAAATCGCGTCAACTCCCGGTGAGCACACTCTTCATACTCTCAAATGTGTACGTGATATGGGGTACAGCCCATAAATCACTCAGGCGGGCTTTCGCCGCGTATTTTCTTCCACTCCGCAACGGCAAGCGCGTCGGCGCGTTGGTTGTATTCACTGGAGGCGTGGCCCTTGACCCACCGCCAGTAGACTGTGTGGCGCGACACCTCGCTGTCCAGTTCACGCCACAGATCATCGTTCTTGACGGGTTTTTTGTCAGCGGTGCGCCAGTTGTTCAGCTTCCATTTGACGAGCCATTCGGTCATGCCGCGGCGCACATATTGGGAATCCACGTAGATCATCACCGGGCAGGGTCGTGTCAGCGCCCGCAGGCCTTCGATGACGGCCTTCAGTTCCATGCGGTTGTTGGTGGTCATCGTCTCGCCACCGGAGAGTTCCTTTTCCTGGCCCTTGTAGATGAGAATAGCCGCCCAGCCGCCGGGGCCGGGATTGCCGGAACAGGCGCCGTCGGTATAAAGGGTGACCGTGCCCTGAGTCATGAAAGAAATCCGTATTCCGAAGCGTGGACGATATGGCGGTGAAAGGCGACCTTGCGGTCATATTCCAGCGGGTCTTTGGGGTGGACCATGGCGCCGGGGGGCACGTTCAGCCAGTCATAGAGGCGGGTGAGGCAAAAGCGCATGGCGGAGCCGCGGCACAGCACCGGAAAGGCGTCGATTTCCAGCTGGTCGAGGGGGCGTACCGCCTGATAGCCGCCGATCATGGCGCGGCCCTTGGTGAGATTATAGGAGTTGTCAGCCTCGAAACACCAGGCGTTGAGGCAGATGGCGAGATCGTAGGCGAGGGCGTCGGTGCAGGCGAAATAGAAATCGATGATGCCGGAAACCTGCTCGCCGAGGAAAAACACATTGTCGGTGAAGAGGTCGGCGTGGATGACGCCCGTGGGCAGGTCCCGCGGCCAGTGCCGCTCAAGAAAGTCCACCTCCTGATCAAGGCGGCTCTTGAGATCGGGAGTGACGGTGTCGGCGCGGGAGCCGGAGGCTTCGAGCAGCGGCCGCCAGGCATCGAGGGACAGGTCATTGGGGCGGGTCATGGAGAAACCGGTTCCGGCAATATGCAGCGCGGCGAGGGCGCCGCCCAGCGCCCGGCAATGGACGGCGGTCGGTGATTTGACCGAAAGACCTTCGAGGAACGAGACCAACGCCGCCGGGCGTCCGGCCAGATGCCCCAGCGCCGTGCCGGACCGGTTGCGGATCGGCTGTGGACAGCTGATGCCGTGGGCGGCCAGATGCTCCATCAGATTGAGAAAGAACGGCAGCTGTTCCTCGCGCACGCGCTTTTCATAGAGGGTGAGAATGAATGAGCCCGCCTCGGTTTTCAGATAGAAATTGGAGTTTTCGACACCTTCGGCAATGCCCTTGAACGCCAGGACTGCGCCCAGATCATACGCAGAAAGGAATTCGGTCAGCGCGTCATCGCCGACATCGGTATATACCGCCATGACAGTTACTCCATCTTGTGTTCGCGAAGCCGCCGCGGCAGCGGGAAAAACACATTTTCGTCGGCGGTGGTGACCATTTCCACCGTCACGGCAAAGCGCGATGAAAACGCGTCGATAATCTCCTCCACCAGGATTTCCGGGGCGGAGGCGCCGGCGGTCAGGCCGAGAGTGCGGATGTTCGTGAACAGGGACCAATCGATATCGCCACCGCGCAGCACCAGGTGGGCGGCGGGGCAGCCGCCGCGTTCGGCGACTTCGCGCAGCCGCTGGGAATTGGAGGAGTTGGGACTGCCGACGACAATCATGGCGTCCACCAGCGGCGCGACCTGCTTGACGGCGCCCTGGCGGTTGGTGGTGGCGTAGCAGATGTCCTCGTTGTGCGGCACGACGATGCGCGGAAATCTCCGATGCAGGGCCGAAGTAATTTCAGCGGCGTCATCCACGGAGAGCGTGGTCTGGGTGACGTAGGCGAGCTCCGTATCGTCGGAAAATGTGAGCGCCGCCACGTCTTCAACGGTTTCAACCAGTGAGATGGCGTTCTCCGGCAACTGGCCCATGGTTCCGACCACTTCCGGATGGCCGCGGTGGCCGATCAGAATGATGTGGCGGCCTTTCCTAAAGTGCGCCTCGGCCTGGCGGTGCACCTTGGTGACCAGCGGGCAGGTGGCGTCAATGGCGAACAGGTTGCGGGAGGCGGCATCCAGCGGCACCGATTTCGGCACGCCGTGGGCCGAGAAGATCACCGGCGCGTCGCCGCCGGGCACTTCGGCGAGTTCCTGGACAAACACCGCGCCTTTCTTCTTGAGGCTTTCCACCACATATTTGTTGTGAACGATCTCATGGCGCACATAGACCGGCGGGCCGTAAATCTCGATGGCGCGCTCCACCGTATCGATGGCGCGCACGACACCGGCGCAGAATCCGCGCGGCGCGCACAGCATGATGGTGAGCTCAGGTTTCGTCATGGGAAACGCTGTGCCAGAGAGCGAAGGAAAATGTCAAGAGAGAGAGAAGGAAAAGCCGGGCGTTTTCGTGCCTTCTGTTATCAGTTTTTGTCTTTTTCAACAATTTCGCAGCATTCGGCGTTGAAAATCATCTCGGCGTACTGGTTGGGAAAGCGTTTGCGCCACCAGGCGGCGGCCTCGGTGCGTCCGGTCGCTTCGATGATGGCGATGGCTTCAACCGGATCCACCCGGTACCCCTTCCAGACAAGGTGGTCGATTTTGATGCCGAAGAGCAGCTTGAGCTTGAACAACCAAGGGTGGGGCGGCAGGTAACCGGTGGAGAATTCAATGTCCCTGGGTTCCGCCGGGGAGCCGGGAGGAAGCGGGAGTACGAGGCCGATCAACTGTTTGCGGATATGAATCGGCGCTTCGCCCCGCGGCGCGTCGATGACCCGGATGTAACGGCGTTCTTTCCCGGTCGGTCCCATGTTCCCCACTCCAGGCGGGAAGCGTCCCGCTCATTGCTGCCGGGCGCCCCCGGTCGTTTTGTTGTTTGGCCTCCCCCTATATCCAATGTGTGGCGGAAAAGTGAAGGTTGGTCTAATTGCCACTTACGCACCGCAATTCTTGCCCGTCCAGATCTGAAGCGGCGGAATCGGTTCGGCAAAATCGTTGAAAACCCGCGGGAACCTGCGCCAACCCGGACTCACGAACAGAGATAAGGCCGGGACTCAACCGCCCGGAACCGGCCGCTCATGAGTCCTTTTGCCGGGAGAATCCGATGGGAAGCGAGGGGACTCTTCACATTTTCGTCATAATCGAGGGTCAGACCGGCGCGACTCCGGATGTCCCGGAGATGTGCGCTATCGCAGGCTTCAGGTTTTCCCGCTCCATCCCGGGTTCGAACATGCCCGCCGGTTTGTAAAGCCTGATTTGCAGGCAACAGTTCAACAGAGTTTTCATCCGGCGGGTTTCCGGGCGACAGTTTGTTCTGGCGTCAGCGTCCGGTTCCCGCTAAATAGCGATGCTCATTGCTCAAGGGTAAAAATGTCCAACACCATCGTTCTTCCGTCCAAGCAGAAAACCGCCCGTTTCGTTACCGGCTCCATCATGCGCCATGTGCTGGTGATGGCGGCAACCGGGTCCGTCGGCTTGTTTGCCGTGTTTCTCGTGGATTTTCTCACGCTCGCCTATATCGCGCAACTGGGAGATCACCGGCTGACCGCGGCGGTCGGCGCGGCGACGCTCATCATGTTCCTGTGCCGCTCGGTCAATGTGGGGCTGATGGTGGCGGTCGGCGCGCTGGTGTCGAAGAATCTCGGGCAGAGGAAACGCGAAGAGGCCCGTCATGTCGGCACCGCCAGCATCGTCATCCTGTGTATCGGCACGCTGTTCGTGTCCATGCTGGCGATGCCGTTGCTGCCGGTGATTCTCCCCATGGTCGGGGCGGGCGAGGAAATCTATCAACCGGCGGCGGAGTTTCTTTACATTGTTCTGCCGGCCAACGTCATCGCCGCCTTCGGTATGGGCCTGGCGGCGGTGCTGAGGGCCTACGGCGAGGCCCGCCGGTCGATGATCGTCACCCTGGCCGGAGGCGCGGCGACGGCGGTGAGTGCGCCGTTGTTCATTTTCGGGTTTCATCTGGGCATTGTGGGCGCGGCTTTGGCGGCGGTCGTCTCCAACGTGGTGATGGCGCTCTGCGGCGCGTATTACACGGTGTTCCGTATGCAGAGCCTGGCGATTCCGCGCTGGAAGGGCGTGGTGACTTTTGCCCGGCCGGTGGGGATTGTCGGGATTCCGGCGATCATGACCATGCTGGCGCCGCCGGTCGGTGATACTTTTGTCGCCAAAATGATTGCCGGATACGGGGTTGACGCTTATGCCGCCTACACCATCGTCGGCCGCTTCGTGCCGGTGGCGTTTTGCGGGTTCTTTGCGCTTTCGGGATGCGTCGGCCCGATTCTCGGGCAGAACTGGGGCGCCGGGCGATTCGACCGCATGCGCCTGACACTGAAGGATTCAACGGTGCTGAGCTTCGTGTACGTGCTGGTCGTCTGGGCGCTGCTGATTTACGGACACGGCTTGATTTCCAAATATTTTCTCGCCGACGCCTATACGGCGGACCTCATCCGCTTCTTCTGCTATGCGTCGGGCGGTTTCTGGTTTTTCAACGGCATGCTGTTTACCGCCAACGCCTCCTTCAACAACCTGGGGTTCCCGTTCCTGGCGACATTCTTCAACTGGGGGCGGGCGGTGCTCGGTGTGATCCCCTTCGGTTGGATCGGCGGCTATCTCGCCGGCGTCAAGGGGATTTATGCCGGAACCGTTGTCGGCGCGAGCTTCTTCGGCGTTGCCGGCCTTCTGACGGCGTTCTGGACCGTCAACAGGCTGGAACGGCGGGCGCGCAAAGCGGCGGAACGGGCGGCGGCGGCCCGCGGCGCTTGAGGAGAGAACAGGCGGGTTTGTGCGTTTTCCGGCAACGGCAATGGTTGCAAAGCGGGCGGCGATGGACTAAAGCAAATCGCCTCGCGGTCTCCCCCCTCTTTCCGGAAAGTGTCCCGTCATGTTTGAATCCTATGCCCGCAAAATCCTCTCCGCGCGTGTCTACGACGTTGCCGTCGACTCGCCGCTCGATCCGTTGAAAAAGCTGGCGGCGCGCCTTGAAACCCCGGTTTACCTCAAGCGGGAAGACCTGCAGCCGGTGTTTTCGTTCAAGCTGCGCGGCGCCTACAACAAGATGGTCAACCTGCCGCGCGAGGCGCTGGAGCGCGGCGTCATCTGCGCCTCCGCCGGGAATCACGCCCAGGGGGTGGCGCTGGCGGCGAAAAAACTCGGGACGAAGGCGACCATCGTCATGCCGCGCACGACACCCGGCATCAAAGTGGCGGCGGTGAAGAGCCTGGGCGGCCGGGTGGTGCTTCAGGGAGATACCTTCGACGAGGCTTATGTCCACGCCCGGCAGCTGGAGCAGGAAAAGGGGCTGACCTTCATCCACCCGTATGACGACCCCGACGTGATTGCCGGACAGGGTACCATCGGCATGGAAATCCTGCGCCGCTGCCCGGACCCCATCGAAGCGATTTTCGTTCCCATCGGCGGTGGAGGGCTGGCGGCGGGAATCGCGGCGATTGTCAAGTTTTTGAAGCCGAACATCAAGGTGATCGGCGTTGAGCCCGATGACGCGGCATCGATGCAGGCCGCTATCCGCAAGGGCGAGCGCGTGATTCTCGAGCAGGTGGGGTTGTTTGCCGACGGCGTGGCCGTGCGCCAGGCCGGAGAGGAAACCTTCCGGCTGTGCCGGGAACTGCTGGATGATGTGATTTCGGTGAATACCGACGCCATCTGTGCGGCGGTGAAGGATATTTTTGACGATATCCGCGCCATTTCCGAGCCGTCGGGAGCGTTGGCGCTGGCGGGGTTGAAAGCCTATGCCGGCAAAAACCGCGGCCGCACCGGCGCGCTCATCGCCATCAACAGCGGCGCCAACCTCAATTTCGACCGGTTGCGGCATATCGCCGAGCGGGCGGAAATCGGCGAGCACCGGGAGGCGCTGCTGGCGGTGACCATCCCCGAACAGCCGGGCAGTTACCGGCGGTTCATCGAGTCCATCGGAAAGCGCAACATCACAGAGTTCAACTACCGCTATTCGGATTCCGTCGACGCGCAGATTTTTGTCGGCATCGAGCTTTCGGAAGGCGAGCAGGAAAAGGAACTGCTCATCCGCCAGCTGACGGACCTGGGTTACCCGGTGCAGGACATGAGCGACAACGAGGTCGCCAAACTGCACGTGCGCTACATGGTCGGCGGTCGCGTCAAGGGCCTGCAGAACGAACGGCTGTATCGCTTCCAGTTCCCGGAACGCCCCGGCGCGCTGCTGAAGTTCCTCAAAGGCATGGCGCAGGGCTGGAACATCTCGCTGTTCCATTACCGCAACCACGGCGCCGATTACGGGCGGGTGCTGGCGGCGCTGCAGGTGCCGGAAACCGATCAGAAACGGTTCCAGGCGTTTCTCGACGAACTGGGCTATCCCCATTGGGATGAAACGGAAAACGTGGCCTATAAGAGTTTTCTCGAGGGATGAGCGCGACACACGGTGGAATTGGTTCGGACATCGATCATGCTGCTTATGAAGACGCGGTGACGTGTTCGGGGACATGCCGGCAAAAACGCTCCCCGGCACGCCAAAAATGGGCGCGAAGTCATCCGGAATAAGAGGTTCCCGCCGGGTATTTCCCGCTATCCCCGCAAATACTTGTGCGCCAGGGAATGGATGTGCGCGGCGCCGATGCCGCAGCAACCGCCGACGATTTCGGCGCCGCTTTCCACCCACCGGCATGCCCAGCGTCCGTAGGCATCAGGGTCAAGATCGTTGCGCACGGCGCTCAAGCCGGAATTGGCCGCGCCGGAATTGTCGTGGGACGAGAAGGCGTTGGCGTAAACTCCAACTGGAATGCCCTTGTCCAAGCTGCGCAAAACCGTCTTTGCGCTTTTTATGGCAGCGTCCATGACTTCCGGCATGGAACAGTTGAACAGCAAGGCCCGGGCATCAATTCCGGCGACGAATGCCGCGGCATCGGCGACGCTTTCTCCCGATCTGAGTCGGGAGTCTTCGGGACTGTAGGGTATCGTGTCGTCCGCCAGGGTAAAAGAAACCCACAACGGCTTGGACGAGCCGCTCAGCACTTCGTGAACAAGACGGACTTCCGCAAGGCTGCTCTGGGTTTCGGCAAGCCAGAAATCAATGGACGGCGCCATACCCTGCACCAGTACTTCCAGGATTCCCCGGGCGACCACGGGATCAAAGGCTTCCGGACGATAGGAACCGCATACGGGCGGAAGAGAGCCCGCGACCTGAACCTTCTTTTCCGGAAAGGCATCCGCCGCCTCCCGCGCCAAAGAGCCGGCCAGAGCGGCCAGCCGCAGGCCGTCGGATCTGAAGCGTTGTTCGCCGATGTGAAACGGAACGACGGCATAACTGTTGGTTGTCACAATATCGGCTCCGGCCAGGATAAACTCTTCGTGAACCTGCCGGACCAGAGATGGCGATTCCATAAGTGCCAGTGCCGACCATTCCGGCTGTCGAAACGGAGCTCCCACCCGCATGAGTTCCCGGCTCATGCCGCCGTCCAGAATCAGAGTGTGTCGAGTCATTGTCAGCCTCTCTCGCCCTTCCTTGCCATGGATGGCGCGTTCAGTTTCGGATCATCGTGTCCAGCCATCCCAGACGCATTTGCGGCACGGAGGAAACGAGCGTTCCGGTATAGGGGTCAAAGGGTGGGGAAAGCACCTTGTCCTTTTTTCCGTAACGCACGATTTTTCCCCGGTGCATAACGGCCACGCGGTCGGCGATGGCGCGCACGACATTGAGATCATGAGTCAGAAACAGATAAGACGTATGGTTGTCTTTCTGTATGCGTTTCAGCAAATCCAGAACACCTTTGGCGATGATGGAATCCAAAGCGGATGTCGGTTCATCGCACAGGATGATTTCGGGTTCGGCAGCCAGAGCCCGTGCGATGCACAGCCGCTGTTTCTGGCCGCCCGACAGTTCCGTGGGGTAGCGCTCCAGGAGATGATAGGGCAGTTCCACCCAGTCCATCAGTTCGCGAATTCTCTGCGTGGTTTCGTCAGCCGGCATATTGAAGAAAAACTCCAGCGGCCGGCCGACAATAGTGGCAACCTTTTGCCGTGGGTTCAGCGCCATGTCCGGGTGCTGGTTGATTAACTGGATGTTGGCGAGCACGTGCTTCGGGCGGTTTTTGTAAGACGGGGCAAGGGGTTGTCCGGCAAAGGATATCACACCGCTCCGCCAGGGCAACAAGCCGCTGACGATGCGGGTCAGGGTGGACTTACCCGAACCGGATTCGCCGATGACCGCCAGAGTTTCGCCCCGTTCCACCTCCAGTGAAACATCTTCAACCGTATCCCGGGATGTGTCATACCCGGCATAAACATGAGAAACCTGAAGCAGGCATTTGTCCTGTGGGGCCGGGGATGTTGGGGAGAACCGGTGCGCATTGAACAACTGGCGTGTATACTCGTGTTGCGGAGCATTGAAAACCTGTTCGACCGGTCCGTATTCAATGGTTTCGCCGTTGCGCAACACCATGATGTCATCGGCGACTTGGGCGACAACGGCCAGATCATGGGAAATGTAGATGGCGGCGGTATCATGGACGGCGATGGCCTGCTTGATGGCGCGCAGTACTTCCAGCTGTGTGACGACATCGAGGGCAGTGGTCGGTTCGTCAAACACCACCAGTTGGGGTTGGGGACACAGAGCCATGGCCGTCATGGCCCG